>DAOUVM010000219.1 GCA_030667645.1 Ardenticatenales bacterium
CAGTTGGCTCTGGACAGATGACGGACCGCCTCCTTTGCTCAACGGCGGGCGTGGGAATTGCTCCCCACACCTTGTCGCTCATTCGCCCCAGAGGGGACGCAATGAGTCGGAGGGCATTCTCACCTTAATTTATCCGAAACGGACAAGCTTGTCAATCGCTCTTACGAACCAGAATCGTCGTCCTGCTTGACCTTCTCCACCGGAGATTCGCGGTAAGAGTGGTGCAGACCTTGATCCTGGCGTTTCATCGCCTGCTGCAGTTCGGGGCTGGCAGCAGCCTCGTGGCGATACTGGAATGGCCACATACTCTTGTTGTGGAAGATCGCCACCCGATCTCCATCAAGCAGCTCTCGTCCCATGTCGGCCGCCAGGCCGGGCATATCGCTCAGTTTTCGATTGATGAAGGTGATCCCCTTTTCTTCCAGGGGCAACCTCAACTGAGCCAGCAGGCCTTCCATCGTCGTCTCTGCTGGCAGTTCCAGGTCCACTCGGGCATGGCTGCCCTGGTCTGCCTCGCCTCCATAGCGGGCCAGCGGTCCATACAGCCACAACTCGACCTTGATCATTGTGACATCCGCCAAAACACGGTTCTGCTCGCACTCATCGCTACCTCCGCGGTGCAATTCCCAGTATGCTGGTCAAATGACATCCAGGCTCGCCGGTCAATTTTGCAGAAAACGCGCTGCTCCCTTGAGCAATGAGCCTTCGCCGGTAGAGCTGCCCCCCGCGGCCGGCGCATTGGCTAGAATCCGGTCCGCCAGGCGGGAAAAGGGCAACGATTGCAGCCAAACGCGGCCGGTGCCCTGCAGTGTAGCCACAAAGAGACCTTCACCCCCAAAGATCATGGATTTGAGGTTGCCGGCCCGTTCTATGTCATAGTTGATGGTAGGCTCAAAGGCGACAATACAGCCCGTGTCCACTCTCAACCGGCTGTTCTCCAGCCGCTTTTCGACTATCGTGCCCCCAGCGTGAATGAACACCATCCCATCGCCGCGCAGCCGCTGCAGGATGAATCCCTCGCCGCCGAACAGACCTGCCCCTAACTTCTTGTTGAAAGCGATGCTAATCTCCGTGCCTAATGCGGCGCACAGGAAAGAGTCCTTTTGGCAGACCAACTCGCCCTTGGTCTCATCCAGGTCGATGGCGATGATCTTGCCCGGGTAGGGGGCGCCAAAGGCCACATGCCTCTTTCCCTCTCCGCGGTGCGTAAAGTGGGTCATAAAGATCGACTCGCGGGTGATGGCACGCTTCCCAGCGCTGACGAGCTTGTCCATAAAGCCCGCCCCGGGCTTGGAGCCGTCGCCCATCTTGGTCTCGAACACGATCCCGTCTTCCATGTACATCATGGCCCCCGCCTCGGCGATTATCGTCTCCTGGGCGTCGAGTTCAACCTCAACAAACTGAAGATCATCGCCGAAAATCGTATAGTCTACTACGTGGCTTTTCATTCCTTCCTCCCGCTACAGCTTGATAGGGCTAGTACCACTTCATTATACCACCAGTTCCTTCAGATTATGAAATGCCTTCCCCGGAAGATGCACGTATTGCCTGGCCGCGCTATAATGAATCCTGCTATTGTTGACCATCTGTGTGTCTGCATCTCTGATGATCACGCTGACTCTGACATTCACCCGGCCGGAGGGGACCTCGTGTCGCTTGGAAGCCGCGAGCGGGGCGGAAGATTGGAGCGGGAGCTTTGCTTCTCCCTTTCCTGCCGACACGCTGTGCGCCGTCGCTCGTGCGCTGGAACCAACGTACGATCCATCCACCGCCACGGAAGCGATCATCGCTGCTCTGGATGCGGCCGACCTGGCGCCGGGGGACACACTGGCGGTGGAGGTAGGCGACCGGCTTGGCGAGGCTCTCTGCGCCACCTCTGTCATTGAGAGGGTGCTCCACACCGCCCTCAGTGCGGGTCAGGAGCAGGGTGAGTTGCTGGACATCCGTCTCTTCTTTGGTGAGGGCTGTGGCTGGGTGGCCGCTTTGCCGTGGGAGGTATTACGCCTACAGGGGCGCTTCCTGGTGTCCGACAACATTGCCACTCTGACGCGGATGTGCCTGGAACCGGAATGGGATAAGGTGATCAAGATGCATGAGCGGAGCCTGGAGGCCTCTGAGCGAGTGGGGGACACTCGCGCGGCAGCAGAGAGTGCTATGCATCTGGGGAACCTCTATCGACAGACGGGCAAGTGGGAGCGGGCAATCGAGGTCTGCCGCCGCGGCCTGGAGGCTTTTGACCATCTCGGGGACGCTCGTGGGGCGGCACAGACCAAGATGTACCTGGGGAGTGTATACCTGCAAAATGGAGAGTGGGAACGAGCAGTCGAGTTGTACGAGCAGAGTCTGGAGATGAACCGGCAGGTTGGGGCAGTGGATGGCCTGGCGCAGGTATACAATAATCTGGGCGGCGCATATCTGCAAAAGGGCGACTGTGCGCGAGCAGTCGAGATGTATCAGCAGAGCCTGGCGATCAAGGAGCAATTGGGAGATGTTCAGGGGATGGCGCGCTCCTGGAACGGGCTTGGTCTTGTGTACGCGACCACCGGAGAGATGGATCGTGCGGTGACGATGTACCGCAAGAGCCTGGAGGCTTTTGCGCGGGTGGGGGACGCGCACGGGTTGGCGCAGACGTACAACAACTTGGGGCTATTGTACGCGGACGCCGGCAAGCGGGAACGCGCGGTGACGATGTACCGCAAGAGCCTGGAGACATTCGAGCGGTTGGGGGACCCTCATGGGATGACACAGTCCTTGGTCAATCTGGGCAATGCGTATCGACAGAGTGGGGAATGGAAGCGGGCGATACAGATGTACCAACAGAGTCTGGAGGTCAAAGAACGGGTGGGTGACATCCAAGGGGTGGCCCATACACGAGGCAATCTGGGATACCTCTACCTGAAGAGAGGCGAGTTGGACCGAGCCGAGGAGATGTTCCAGGACGTCCTGAGAGTATCCCAGCGGATTGGGGATGTTCACAGTATTGGGCTGGCTTTGCAGGCGCTGGGCAATGTCTACGAACTGCAGCAGGATGCACCGAGTGCGATGCTGTTCTTCGCCCAAGCCTATCTGGCTTTGTCGCACCTGAGTTCGGCAAGTGCCGACCGTGCATCTCGCAAGCTAGCAGAACTCTGCGGTTCGGTGGAGGCGGCCGACGCCTACCTTGAGCGACTGGTGCAAGAGAGCTAGAGGGTTGGTCTGGTCCGGGCCGCGTGACCAGAGAGATACACCCGCAGAAAACTCGCCCAGGGATGTATTTTTCGCGACTTGGGTCGGTTGCTTGTGGAGTCCGGAGCAGGATGCCAGGAGAATCAGGCGCCATGCAACCGGGACCAGCCACGGCCGAGCTCGAGAGACCCGGCCGGGACGATGTGGGTGACCCCGTACCGCAGCGGCTTTTGGTGTATAATGTGCTGGACTGGTTCAAGGGGAAGCTGGCGGCTGCCAACCGAAAGCTGCCGGCCTCGAAACTCGCGACCGAGCAGGAGGATACGAATGGCTCGTCCCCACGATGATGCGTCAAAAGCGGAACTCCTGATTGTTGATGACACGCTGGAGAACCTGCGTCTGCTGTCCCAGATGCTGGCCGAAGAAGGATATGGAGTAGAGACGGCCGGCAGCGGTGCCAGGGCGCTGGCGACAGCGCAAGCGAATCCACCTGACCTGGTGTTGCTCGACATCAAGATGCCAGAGATGGACGGTTATGAGGTCTGCGCGGCCCTAAAGGCGGATGAGCGAACCCGCGATATACCTATCATCTTTCTCAGCGCGCTGGACGAGACATATGACAAGGTCAAAGCCTTTACCAGCGGAGGGGTGGACTATATCATCAAGCCCTTTCAGTTTGAAGAGGTGCTGGCGCGGGTTGAGATACACATCGCCCTCATGAGTTTGCAAAGGCAGCTCCAGCAAGCCAACCGCGAGCTGCAAAAGCGCCTCGAGGAGCTGGATGCTTTCGCCCACACCGTGGCCCACGATCTCAAGAATCCGCTGACGCGCATCATCGGCTATGCTGAGCTCCTGGAAGGTGAATACGATACGCTGCCGGAAGAAGACCTGCGTGGCTTTCTGGGCATCATAGCCCGAGGCGGCCGCAAGATGGAGAACATCATCAACGAGTTGCTGTTGCTGGCCAGCGTCCGTGAAGGCGAGGTAGAGTCTCAGCCGTTGGACACGTCCGACATTGTGAACGAGGTTCAGCGGCGCTTGAGCCACATGATTGAGGTGAGCCAAGCCCAGATCATTGTGCCCGAGTCCTGGCCGGTGGCGTTGGGGCATGGCCCTTGGGTCGAAGAGGTGTGGCTGAACTATATCAGCAACGCCATCAAATATAGCGGGCAGGAGCCGCGATTGGAGCTGGGAGGGTCCGCCGAACCGGGTGGCGCGGTGCGTTTTTGGGTACGTGATAACGGACCTGGTCTCTCGGAAGAGGATCAGGGCCGCCTATTCACGCCATTTACCCGGCTCCACCAGGCGCGTGCTGAAGGACACGGATTGGGCCTGTCCATCGTGCGGCGCATTGTGGACAAGCTTGGCGGCCAGGCCGGAGTGGAGAGCAAGGTGGGGAAGGGGAGCGTCTTTTTCTTTATTTTGCCGAGTGCCGGGGTAGTAGAGGCTGATTGAGGGCCCGCCCGGTGGAAACGTTTCCCGCCGTTCCTCGTCGTTCGGACATTGTTAGGGCCTCAAAAGAGGGCGGGAACTCTATAGCGGCCGTCTTTCCCATCCACTACCCCCGTGCGCTGTTTCGTGCCTTTCAATTTCTCCCGGTGGAGGTCTGGGGCCCGCCGGGAATGGACGCCAGCGTTGCGGCGGCCCACGTCCAGCCGTACATATGCTCCATTGTCCAAAGCGCCATCTCCTTTCTTCAGGTGGGGGGGCTCGAGGTTGCTGATTTGCTTGTTGTTCCGCACACTTGCGACTCTCTTCAGGGTCTGGGGAGCATCTGGATCGACTTGGCGTGTCCCAGACAGCCTGTCCTTCCCATCTATCTACCACGAGGAAGACGAGAGAGCGATATCGACTTTCTCACCCAAGAACTGCGGTCCGTTCGCCGTCGCCTAGAGGGGTTGACCGGCTGCTCTCCCTCGGATGACGAGTTGCTGGCATGTGTCCGGCGCGAGGAGGCAGCGGA
>DAOUVM010000242.1 GCA_030667645.1 Ardenticatenales bacterium
ACCGAACAGGAGACATTGACCCGTGCAAAATGGTGCATCTTGGCCAATTTCGGTGCTCATCTCGAGTGCAATGTATCCTTGATTTTGCGATTATGCTTGCTTATGGCCTGCTGTGCATCACTTTTCCGACAGGCTGCTAGGCGCCATGTTGTGCGATCCAGCAAATGACCGCCCCGGGTGGGGCCTGGTTCCGATTATAGCACGAACGTTCTGTCCGTGGCAAGGTCCACGGATGATGACGCCGGATCAAGTCATTGCACCGGCATGAAACATGACCTTCCGCGTACCAGATGGGTAACAGATCCACCATCCAGTTTCCAGGGAGGCCACGCTGGATTGTCAATAGGGAGGGCAAGGAAGGTGTGTTTTCTCCGACGCGAACAGCGTCCATGCGCGGTTTGAGGCCCTGACCGATCAACGGTCGCGCCGTAGTGTTCGCTGTCCGGTACATGCAGCGCGGTCTTTGCCGGTGCAAAGTGGTGTTTTGACCCTAACCATGATATACTAGCCACAAAGTATCGTCGGAGAATCGCGCGATCAGCAGAGGTTGCCGTGAATACGACCCTACGCTTCTTGCAGCAAGAGAATGCCCGCCAGCAGGAGGAGAACCAGCGACTGCAGGATGAGCTCGATCTGCTGCGAGAGTACCTCAAGGCACTGAGCGCATTGGAGAACGCAGCCGATCAGATTTCCTGCGAGCAGGAATTCCTCCCACTGTTGCACAAGATCCTCTACTATGCGCTTTCCCTGCTGGATGCTACCGACGGATCAGTAGCTCTGCTCGATCAGAAGACCGAGGAACTGGTCTTTGCCATTGTTCGGGGGGCGATTGAGGACGACCTGGTCGATTTCCGCATGCCTCAAGACGAAGGCATCATGGGATGGGTTGCCACCCATGGCGAGCCAACCATAGTCAATGAGGTTGATCAGGACTGGCGCTTTTCGCCTCGGGTAGACATGCTGTTCGGGTTTGACACGCAGTCGATGCTTTGCGTTCCTATGAGGATAGGGCCGCACATTCTGGGGGTCATTGCGGTGGTCAACAAACACTCAGGGGCCGGCTTTGGGGAGATCGACCAGAGCCTGCTCTCCATCCTGGCGCGATCGGCCGCCTTTGCCCTAAGCGGATTCGACGAGGGAGTGACTTTACATAATCGGCCAGCTTGACACCGTTAAGGTTAATTCCGTTCAGAGGATCCAGAGTTCTTACCGGTCAGATTGCGCGCTTTCCCCCAAGTACTTGTTAAGACACAACTTGGCGGTTTTATGACCGCTCTACCCGTGAATCACCATTGAAAACGGAAAGTTGTTCCTTGACAAATGCTAACTCCCGGATGCTTTCGCGAGGTACTCTTCCTCGGTGATAAAGCGTCCTTGCCCTTCAATGGCCTGGGATCGAACGTGATGTGCTCCGTCGAACACTACCGTTGCGTACATGATCTGGAAACACCGGGCATCCATGATCTCCTTCTTCCAGATCAACTCATCGGTCTCATAATCGCGCATCAGATCATGTCTCTTGTCGGCCCGGATGCGCAGTTTCTCTCCACAGTTGTCGCACTGAACATAAACATAGATTCCGTGCGGATCACTTGGCCGTGTTTCTCCGCTTCGTCCCAGCACCTTGTCCAGAAAGCCCATCTCAAGTCCCTCGCTCCTCCTACACGAACCGCTCCACCACATGAAGCGCCGACGAGCAGCAAAGATCCCGCGCCGCGACAACATCCGCTTGGATTGGCGCGGTCAAGAGGGTCCCCACACGTCCCTAGCTGCTCCTGGATGTGGCGAGTTGCCGATCACGGCAAGCCTTAGAGACGGCGGCTGTCCTTCATCGGCGCTCTGCAGCTTGCGCTACTCTTCAATGAAAGCCTGAACCTGGAAGGTATACAGCTCCGTGCTGGATCGTCGCCACTCGTTGGATGGGAGACTTGCTTTCTGGCACAGTGCCCTCAGGAACTCCTCCGGCCGAGGAATTCTCTCCCACACCTGCGGAAGCAAAAGCCCACGAGAGGCGCCGGATGTCAGCAGTAACCCATCGATCCGCGGTCGAATCCGTGCCGGCCGCTCTCCTGGTGGGCACGTCAGCAGAACCGGCGGGGTCAGCACCGAGACTTCGACGCGAATCCGATCAAGTTCCTCCCGTGAAACGGGTGGAAAGCGAGGGTCCATCTTGGCTGCGCGAATGGCGTTCTCCCGCACATCCTCCGCCAGGGGTGAGTGGGCGCTAGCCGTTCCGATACACCCCCGCAGCGCACCATCCTTGGTGATGGTCACAAAGGTCGCCCCTTTCTTCTGAAGGCGAATATCCACCGGCGGAGGCATCACAGTCCTCTCACCAATGTCGCTCTCCAACGCCAAGCGAGCCAGGCGAACCAGGCTATCGCCCTGTTCTACGGTGAGCACATCCTGGTAGTCCATCTCAACCTCCGCTCCCGGCACGGGGCGCCTATGCGCCGGTTCCCGCAGTATAGGCAATGGCTGCATACCCGACCACGCGCCGTTTGTCCCCGGCCGTATCGCCCGAATTGCAATAGTCCAACAGGTGGGGTCTCCATCCAAGTTCCCCCGCCATCTCCATCAGAGCGACAATGGGGCCGCGGCCGCACGCACCATGCTGATCTCTCTCAACGGCGCCGATATCCCCGGCCAGCACATGCTGCACAAAGGTTTGATCCATCCGCCGTGCGGTTTCATAGTCATTAAAGTGGCTCAAATCGCTGCTTACCACGAGCCGTGCATCCAGCTCGCCCCGCACACGAGCGGCCAGCTCCCGCCCGACAGCACGCGCGTCCACGTTTCCAAAGAGCAGCGGGACCAGTTGCAGTTGAGGTACCATTCGCTGCAGGAAGGGGACCTGGGTCTCCAGGCTATGCTCGTCCTGATGGGCCGACGGCAACGACCGATAGTGAGTCCCAAGCGCGTGCAGTGCAGCTACCGTCTCCCGGTCCGCTGGAGCTACCCCAAGCGGCGTGGCAAATCCAAGATCAATCGCGGAGACGCCATCAAACCCGGTGCGGTGCGCCGGTCCCAGCAGATAGACGGTCACCTTCCCTGCAGGCAAGCCGGACTGAAGAGCCTTGAACGCATAACCAGCAGTCGGTCCGGAATAGATGTACCCCGCATGCGGGGCCACGACCGCACGGACAGAACCAGCGTCTTCCATCTCCGGCAATTGCACATCGGCCATGTAGCCATCGACGGCGGCCGCCAGGGCGTCTCGACTCCCCGGATAGAACATGCCGGCGACGGCCGGCGAACGGGCAGCAGCATCCATACTCACCTCCACACACCCGCGACGACCATCCCGCACTCGGGACACACTCCCGGGACGACCGATTCCTCCCCGTCCGAAACGTCGCCCTTCGGCGGCTCTAGCCACACCGGGCGAGCCTCATACCACATCCGATGAATCAGCGCTTCGCCGCACTGGGGGCAATAGGTGTTCGTCCGTTCGGGATCCATCAAGTTACCGACATAGACGTAACGCAGCCCCGACTCGACCCCAATGGCGTATGCTTGTTCCAGTCTCTCCCGTGGCGTCGCCGGCCGGTCTCGAATGTGATAGTCGGGGTGGAAAGCAGAGATGTGCCAGGGGAGATCGCAACTCACCGATGCCAAGAATTGGGCAATGTCCCGCAATTCGGCGTCCGAATCGTTCATCCCCGGCACCACCAGGGTCGTCACCTCGATCCAGATGTCTGTCTTCTGTGCGATGTACTCGATATTGCGCAGGACAGGCTCAAGCCGGCCGCCACACGTCGCCTGGTAGAACTGCTCAGTATACGCTTTGAGGTCCACATTGATGGCGTCGAGATAAGGAGCGATGGACTCGATGGCGGCCAGCGTCTGAAAGCCGTTGCTCACATAGAGGTTGCGAATACCATGCTCGACGGCCAGCCTCGCAGTATCGAACGTGTATTCGTAATAGACAGTCGGCTCGTTGTAGGTGTAGGCAATCATCGGCAGGCCGCGCGCTCGACATATGGAGACGATCTCCTCCGGAGGGAGATGCTGTCCCGATCGCGCAAAGCGCTGAGCCATTTCCCCGGATCGCTCTCCTCGCTCAACACTGGGCCCCGGCTTCTGCCTGCCACCGTCCCCGGCGGGTTGCGACAACTGCCAATTCTGGCAGAATTGGCAATCAAAGTTGCAGCCCAGAGTGCCGATGGAAAACACCGATTGCCCGGGGAGAAAGTGAAAGAGGGGCTTTTTTTCCACCGGGTCCACATGCACCGCTGCGGCCCGCCCGTACACCAGGGAGACCAGTTGCCCATTCCGATTTATGCGGACCCGGCACTTGCCTACCTCATCCGGCCCTACAGCACACCGATGCTCACAGGCGGTACACTGAACAACCTGCTTGGACAAAGGCTTGCTCTGAAAAGCATGAACCATATCCATCGCGCTCACCATGATATACCGGTTTCCCCCCTATCGCAACTGGAGCTGTCGAGAGTGTAGTATGGGAAGCGAGACGCCGTACCCTCTGCAGTTCCGCTGGCGCTCAACGAAAGCTGATGAGGGATGGGGATGGGGACGAAAAGCGCCGCAGACAGCAGGCCGGTACGGAGAGTTGGGGCACTCTGCCCGAATCTACCGCAGCTTACGGTCACGCAGACCGCATCAACGCGCGACCGCTTTCATCAATGTGACAAGCTCATCCCAGTCCTCGTCGGTCAGATGCAGGCTGATCCCACCCAGTTCCACGTGGAACATCACTTGCCCCTCAACCTCGGATGTCCAGACCATATAGTTCTCTGTCTCTGCCACCAAGTCCGCGTCTAGCTCGTCCATCCGTTTCTCCTCC
>DAOUVM010000235.1 GCA_030667645.1 Ardenticatenales bacterium
CGGCGATCCGGGCGCTGTTGCCCTCATCGTGCCACAACGACTGCGCCTCCAACCGATAGAAGCGAACCGCGGCTGCCAGCGCCAGAATCAGGAGCAGCAGGACAAGGGCGACCGTTTTCCGTCTATTGTGATCCATGCAGGCTCCAACCCAGAGATCAAACGATCAGGCCGGCGGATTGACTCTATGATCCAACCACGAGTTCAATGTCCGACGATGTATTCTCGCATGGAATAGTACACCGGCGTCAGCGTAAAGTCCGGCTCGGCCATACGAAAGTAGTACGACTCTTGATCTCGTTCCAAATCCGTGGCTCGTTTGAAGAACCAGAAATTGACCACTCCCACCCAGGGCCAATCTTCCTGTGCCCGCAGATAGGCCAGCGGCGCGTACCGGGCCGCCTGTTCCGTCGTGACTTGACCCCAGAAACCCTGGGTCAGCGCCTGATCGGGCACCGGATTCCAGTTCATCTCGCTAATCCAGATCGCCTTCTTTTCGTCACCGTTCTGGACCATCAGATCGCGCACTAGCACATTGCGCCCATAGTTGATCATGGTCGGCCGCTGGCGGTGGTCGGTGGGACCAGACCAGAGTCCGTATCCCTGCATGGAGAGAATATCAAAGCAGGCGCCTGCTCCAGCGTCATACATGCGCTGCAAGAAGATCAGGTCGTTGAGATCGCGGTCGCTGAGTGCTAGCGTGGGCGCCAACGCCCCGCTCAGGATGACGGCATCCGGGTTGGACTCTCTGGCGCGGTCAAATGCGTGGCAGAGCAACTGCGTGTACGCAACTGGGTCTACTGGTGCTTCCCCCCACTCCGGATAGATGTTGGGCTCGTTCCAGATCTGAAAAAAGGTCACCTGGCCAGCATAGCGAGAGACGACCGCAGCGACAAAATCGCCATAATCCGTGACATCGTCCGAGGGAGCAAGGTGGCCAGCGTCATTCCCGTCAGCGCGAGACCAGGCAGGAGGGTTGCTGAGCCGAGCGATGATCTCAAGCCCGTACCGTCCGGCCAGCTCTACTATCTGATCATACTTTGCCCAGGCGTCGACGCCGGCCGCGTCGTTCCGCCGGTCGACAAAATCCCCTTTGCCATGGATCTCTATGTCTTCCCACGTAAACTCTTGCCGTATCCAGTGAAAGCCAGCCTCGGCAATCAGTCTGACCTGCTGCTCTCGCTTTGCGGGCTCTACCTCATCCTGAAGGAACACATTGATGCCGAAAGGATTGACGTCTGCATAATCAATAGCGACATCCGGTCGGGTGTCGGGTTGAGGCCGCAATCGGCCCACGCCCAGTTGCAGCACCGCGCGAGCCTGCCCAACCGGCTCTTCCTCTCCCGTCCAGTCAAAGAGCTCTTGCGAGATGCTGTTCCTCAGCATGCTCAAAGCCACAACCATGCCGACCAACAACAGACCGGCGCCGCACGCCACGAGTGTCCCAGGTCGCCGCTTCATGCGCCAATTGTATCACAACCGGCCATGGGCCCTCCTCTGCCAGGCTGTCACGACGGACGGGCGACGAGAATCACGACGCTGCGAGCGGCGACCCGGTAATGAGCGGCTCTGACGGCCGGCCGGTTGCCTTCATCTGGCAGATCGGCCGGCGAGACCAAGTGCGTGTCCACCGCCTGGCTCCAGCCCATACCCCGTGGCGGTTCGGGCAGTTCGAAATCCAGCGATTCCCAGTAGGCATTGACGATGACGTGAATGTTCACGTCTCCCGGGTAGTCGTGCAGCGTGAACGCCAGCGAGTGTGAATGATCGGACCAGTCCGGCCGGTTCAGCCTCACCCCGTGCCAGGTGACGTATTTCGGACTGCCATCCGGTTTGCGCTTTTCAGAGATAAAGCTGTCGCTGTTGAGGCTGGGATGCGCCCGGTTGAACCTGATAATGCCGCGGACAAACCGTAGCAGTTCAGCATCCCCCTCCACCAGGCCCCAGTCGAACCAACTGATCTCGCTGTCCTGACAATAGGCATTGTTGTTCCCGAACTGCGTGCGGCGCACCTCGTCTCCCATCAGGAACATTGGCGTTCCCTGAGACACAAACAGCACGGCGAAAAAGTTCTTGATCTGGCCAAGCCGCAATCGTTCGATTGCCGGATCGTCAGTCGGCCCCTCTACCCCGCAATTCCAGCTCTGGTTGGCATCCAGCCCATCCAAGTTTCCCTCGCCGTTGGCCTGGTTGTGCTTTCGGTTGAAGGAGACCAGATCATTCAAGGTGAACCCATCGTGACAGGTGACGAAATTGATGCTCCGGTGGGGTTGCCGGCCGGGGTCAGTGTAGAGATCAGGGCTGCCCATCAGACAAGCGGCAAAGGAGCGAACCATCCCTCTGTCTCCCTTGATAAAGCGGCGCACATCGTCCCGATAGCGGCCGTTCCACTCTGCCCATCGGTCGCCGATGAAAGAGCCCACCTGATACAGCCCGGCTGCGTCCCAGGCCTCGGCGATGAGCTTGGTGCTGGCCAGCACCGGATCAGATTCGATGGACCACAGGATGGGGGGATTCTTCATCGGCTGCCCTTGCTCATCGCGCGACAGGACAGCAGCCAGGTCAAAACGAAAGCCATCCACGTGCATCTCCTGCACCCAGTATCGCAAGCAGTCCAGAATCAGTCGTCGAACGATAGCATGGTTGCACTTGAGGGTGTTGCCAGTTCCGGCATAGTCGCTATAGACGCTCCGGTCTTCCTCCAGCATATAATATGCACGATTCTCGAGCCCGCGGAGGCTGATGGTCGGGCCATCCGCATCTCCTTCGGCCGTGTGGTTAAAGACCACGTCGAGGATGACCTCAATCCCGGCCCGGTGAAGCGCCTTGACCATGCGGCGGAACTCATCCACGGCACACTCGGCCCGTCCTGTACCAGAATAGCCCTGGTGAGGGGCAAAAAAGCCAACGGGCTCGTACCCCCAGTAATTCGTCAGACGCTCGCCAGTAAAGGGATTACGGCCGCGGACCGTTTGCGGATCGTATTGCTGAATCGGCAGCAGTTCAACCGCTGTAACTCCCAGTTCCTTCAGATACGGGATCTTTTCGATCACGCCGGCAAAGCTGCCGGCTGAATCAGGCCCCACGTCAGATGAAGAGTGCCGGGTGAATCCCCGCACGTGCATCTCATAGATCACCATATCGCCGAACGAAAGCCCGAGCGGCCGATCGCCTTCCCAATCAAAATCCTGACGATCTACTACTTGAGCCTTCATGGAACTGGCATAGTTGGCGCCGAAACCCTTGGCCTGTGCACGAGACCAATTGTCGCCATAGAGGACGCACCGGGCATAAGGATCCAGGAGCACCTTGGCAGAGTTGAAGCGGTGGCCATGATCCGGCCGATACGGGCCGCATACGCGGTAGCCGTAGAGCTGCCCTGACCCAATGCCATGAACAGCAATGTGCCAGTAGTAGAAGGTCTTGTTGCGGATCGGGTCCAGCGGGATGACGCGAGCCGGTTGGCGATCATCGTAGCGGTCAAACAAAAGCAGTTCAACGGCAGTGCCGTTCTGGGTAAAGAGTGAAAAGTTGACGGTATCTCCCTGCACAGTCGCGCCCATGGGAAAGGCTTGCCCGGGGGAGGTCTCAATCAGCGCACACACGTATTCGCCTCCCGCCACGGCCTCTCTTGCGTTCCGCCCCCTGCAGGTCTAGTCGGCTGTGGCTTGAATATGGCCCCATCGCGGGGGACACCTTTGGCATAAGTACTTGCGGCTCGCATGGGCCGAGATCACTCCCCTGCGTGGAGACTCTCCAGCAACGCCTCGTTGGTCGGGAACTTTTGTAGCATCCCCAGCAGCCATTCCATCGCCTCCTTGGGATGACGGCCCACGATCCGCGCGCGCAGCCTGGCAAGACTGCGCATCTCGTCGCGACTGTAGAGCAGATGCTCCTTCCGAGTACTGCTGGCAGACAAGTTTATGGCCGGGAATATGTACGACTGGGCCAGGGAGCGGTCCAGTATTACCTCGCTGTTTCCGGTGCCTTTGAATTCCTCAAAGATGAGCTGGTCCATCCGTGATCCCGTATCAACCAGGGCTGTCGCGATGATGGTGACAGAACCACCATTCTCGATATTGCGCGCCAGGCCAAAGAACCGGCGGGGAATCTCAAGCGCCCCGGCATCCAGGCCCCCGGAAAAGGTACGCCCGGTGCCTGGTCCGCTAAGATTGAAGGTTCTCCCCATGCGCGTGAGGCTATCCAGCAGCACCACTACATTGTGACCGCACTCTAACTCGGTGCGGATGTGAGCCAGCATCAACTCGGACAGGGCGACATGCTCGCGGACACTCTGGTCATTGGAGCTGGCAAAAACCTCTGCCTCCAACGTGCGCCGAAAGTGGGTCACTTCTTCTGGCCGCTCGTCAATCAGCAGAATGATGATACGTGTGTTGTCGGGATCGCCTGCCCTGATCGCCTTGGCAATCTGCTCCAGCAGCATGGTCTTTCCAGCCTTTGGCGGCGAGACGATCATTCCCCTTGTACCCTTGCCAATGGGAGCCACGAGGTCCACTATGCGCATGCTCACCTCGCCGGTGACAGCAAGGTGAAACCGCTCACACGGATCAACGGCAACGAGACGGTTGAAGAGTATGCGCCCCTGGAATGCCTCCGGCGACAGGCCACAGATCGATTCGACTGCCTGCAGCACGGCGCCCCGTTTGCCGTGGTGCACCGATCCGACAACGGTCGCGCCATCGACCAGGCCACACTCTTTGACCAATTGTGCCGGCACGAGAATATCGCTGGACGGCCACGCGGAATCGTGCAGCACGTGCCTGCCCTTCCGGGTACGTTTCAGGATTCCGCTGGTAATTTTCGCCATGTGTCGATTACTCCTGCTGGCTCTGCGTTTCCGCCATCCCTTTGGGATCTCGTCACTCTGTGCA
>DAOUVM010000257.1 GCA_030667645.1 Ardenticatenales bacterium
CTGAATCGCCTCGCGGAGCGTATGGTACCACTTGCCAAAGTAGACCAGGTCAGCGTAGCGCAGCGCCACTTGCTCCTTAAAGTGAGCAGTATCCCGGTCCAGGCAGAGCGATTCCAGTTCACGGTGGGCAGCGTGCAGGATAGTGCCGCCGGGTGTCTCATAGATACCGCGAGACTTCATCCCCACTAGTCGATTCTCCACCAGATCGATCCGCCCCACTCCATGTTTGGCACCCAATCCATTGAGCATCTCGATCAGCGCGGCCGGGCCAAAATGCACACCATTGACCGAGACCGGCACCCCCCGCTCAAAGCAGATCTCCACCATCTCTGGCTCGTCCGGCGCATCCTCCGGCGCGACTGTCCACTGGTAGGTTGATGCTTTCGGCCCGTTGGCCGGATCTTCCAGATCGCAGCCCTCGTGAGACAGGTGCCACAGGTTGCGGTCCCGGCTATAGTTGGATGTGGAGGTGGATGCCACGGGAACCTCGTGAGCCCGAGCATATGCCAGAGCGTCCTCCCGCGAGCGAATCTCCCACTCACGCCACGGTGCAATCACCTTGAGCGTGGGGTTGAGCGCCTTGTAGGTCAGCTCAAAACGCACTTGGTCGTTCCCCTTGCCGGTGCAGCCATGGGCAACGGCATCGGCCCCTTCAGCCTCGGCCACCGCAACCTGCCATTTGGCGATCAACGGCCTGGCAATCGAGGTACCCAGCAGGTACTGCCGCTCGTAAACGGCGCCCGATTGCAGCATGGGAAAGAGAAAATCCTGGGCAAACTCATCGCGCAGATCTTCAACAATGCACTTGCTCGCCCCGCTGGCGGCCGCTTTGGTGGGCAATCCAGAAAGCTCCTCGCCCTGCCCAACATCGGCGCAAAAGCAGATCACATCGCACCCATAGTTTTCCCGCAGCCACGGAACTATGACCGACGTATCCAGACCACCCGAATAGGCCAGAACCACCTTTCTTATTCTCTTGGACATGAGATGCTCCTTTCTCGTACTAGAAATCATTCGCTTCGGCCAGGTGAATAACCACAGCCGTTTCGCCACAATGCTCTTGGATAGGACAGAGCTGGCAGTCACGCCAGATCTTCTCAGGAAAGTACGTCTTGTCGGAAATGCTAAAGCCGAGTCCGAGGAAAAAGGGAACCGCGCGGGTGACCGCAAAGAGGGTGGGGATACTGCGGCTCCGGGCTTGACCTATCAGAGCTCTCACCATCCCGCTTCCGATTCCATTTCGTCTGGCACAGTCGTCAACGACCAGCGAGCGGATCTCTCCGAGCAACGGTGTGTACTGTAGGAGCGAAGCGCACCCGAGCACCATGTCTTCTTGCTCTCCCCCCACCCAATCGGATAGCGTGTCCCGAATCACTTCGATCGGTCGGGGGAGCACCTCCGCGCGCCGGGCAAGAAAGTCCACCAAGGCCGCTATTGTCGGGATGTCGGCCGGACTAGCAGATCGAATGTTCATGGGTCAAACGCTAGCCACACAGTCGCCAATGATCTCAATGGCAGAGTCTATTTGCTCCCGAGTGACAGTGAGGGGCGGGCAGAGTCGCAGGACCTTCTCGCCGGCGTTGATGATGACCAGCCCTCGCTCAGCGGCGGCGCTAATCAGCGGCTTGACGGATGCGGCGAACTCGACTCCCACCAGCAAGCCCACCCCGCGAATCTGAATCAGCTTGTCCGATGGAAGGCTGCCCAGGCCATCCATCAGATAACTACCGCTGGCCTGGACATTGGCAAGAAAGCCGGGCTGGTTGATGCGGTCGAAAACCACTTGGGCCGCACGGCAAACCAATGGTCCAGCCGCAAAGGTGCTGCCATGATCGCCCGGTTGCATCACCCGCGCCACCGCCTCTGTCACCACGGTCGCACCGATCGGGAGGCCGCCGGCCAGCGGCTTGGCCAAGGTCATGATGTCAGGCGCCACGCCGTAGGCCTCGTGTGCCCACAGCTTCCCCGTTCGCCCTAGGCCGCATTGCACCTCATCGAGAACCAAGAGCGCCCCGTTCTCATTGCACAACTGGCGCAGGCCCCTCAGAAAGGCAACCTCGGCCGGCCGGACGCATCCCTCTCCCTGGATAGGCTCTACGATCACCGCACAGGTCCGTTGGGTGATTGCCTCGCGGGCAGCCGATAGATCGTTGAATGGGGCAAAGGTCACGTCGGGAACAAGCGGGGTAAAGTCTTCCCGGTACCGGGCTTTGGCGGTGACGGACAATGCGCCCATGGTCCGGCCGTGAAACCCCCCGTCAAAGGCAACGATGTTGGATTTGGAGGCTTCTCCAGTCTTGTTTCGTGCCCACTTGCGAGCGAACTTGAGTGCCGCTTCGTTGGCCTCGGCTCCCGAATTGCTGAAAAAGACACGGTCAGCAAACGAGTTCGTGACCAATCGCTTGGCCAACTCGAGGTGAGGCTCTGTGTGATAGAGGTTGCTGGCGTGGACCAGGGTCAGGGCCTGCTCAGCCACCACCTGGGCCCACTCACCATCGGCATGCCCCAGCGCCGTAACGGCAATCCCGGCGCCAAAGTCCAGGTACCGTTTGCCTTCCGTATCATAAAGATACGCGCCCTTACCATGAGTTAGGACCATTGGCGGCCTCACATAGATCGGTACGATGTATTCAGATTCCGCACGAGCGATTTCGTGTGGGTCCATGGCTTCTCTGCTCCTTTTCGACCAACGACATCAACAAGATGACCGATCCATCAAAGATCCTGCATGCACGCCTCCTGCACAGTGAATGATGTACCTCCCTGCACTCTGTCCGGGCGGGCGAGGCCATCTAGGTCAATAATCCGGGCACGCGCAACACCCTGGCTGATGGCCGCCAGAGCAGCCCGCACCTTGGGCGCCATCCCATCGCGGATAGTGCCGTCGGCAATCAGGTGTTCGGTCTGAGACAACGTGAGTAGAGGAACCACCCCGTCCTGATCCAACACTCCGGGAACATTGGAGACGAAATCGAGCAGCTCGGCGCCAAGAGCCTGTGCCAGCGCACTGGCCGCGTGGTCGGCGTTGACATTGTACACCTGCCCGTCCAGTCCCAGCGAGATGGGAGACACCACCGGCGTAGCGCCATCCTCGATCAGTTGAGTGATCACCTCTGTTCTCACCCGCACGATCTCGCCCACATAGCCGAGATCGGCCGACGGATGGACCCTTTTTTTGCAGCGCAGCAGACCCCTGTCAACTCCGCTGATGCCGATGGCGTCCAGGCCGGCCGCCAGCAGCGCGGAAACGATCTGTTTGTTGGCCCGGCCAGAGAGCACCATCTGGGCAACATCCAGTGAGCTGGCGTCGGTGACCCGCATTCCGTCCACCTTGACAGCCCCTAGCCCAAGCCGCGCCTGCAGTCTCGCAATGGCCTTGCCACCTCCGTGGACGATGACCACCGCCTGGGCTTCGGCCGCCACTACATTTGCCAAGGCCTCCAGGAACCCCGGATCGTCGAGTTCATTTCCACCGATCTTTAACACGTGCATGGCCACCTCCTACATTCTGCTACCAGGCAACCCCAAGGTTTCGTCCAGTCCAAACATCAGGTTCATGTTCTGAACCGCTTGCCCGGCCGCGCCCTTGATCAGATTATCTATCGCAGAGGTCAGGATGAGGGTTTCACCGGCCACTGTGATGGAAAAGACGCAGCGGTTTGTGAAATTCGCGTGGGCCAGGCTGGCAAGCTGGCCGGCCGGCAGCAGCCGCAAGAACGGCTCGCGAGCCAGGGTTCCATCGTAGAGGGAGCGCAAGTCCGCCTCGCCCCACCCGTCAGCCAGAGAAACATAGATGGTGGAGAGAATGCCGCGTGGCGCCGGGAGCAGGTGGGGGCAGAAGATCAGCTCCGGAGCCGAGTTGCTCCACCAGTTCAGTGCTTGCTCCATCTCTGGCAAGTGACGGTGCGCCCGGCCGATGGCATAGGGGCTAAAGTTAGTGGCGACTTCCACATAGTGGGTGTGCTGTTTTGGCTCCCGGCCAGCCCCAGAGACGCCAGACTTGGAGTCCGCGATAATGGTGTGACCCACGGCACAGGCGCCCGCTTTTAGCAGCGGCTGCAACGGGGGCAAGATGCTGGTGGGGTAGCATCCGGGGTTGGCGACGAGTCGGGCGGCCGGGAGTTCCGCCCGAGCAAACTCGATCATGCCATACACCGCCCCGTCCAAGAGATGGGGTGCAGGGTGCTCCAGACCGTACCACCGAGTGTAGGCCCCCGCGTCCCGCAGGCGGAAATCGGCGCTCAGGTCAATCACCCGTGCCCCAGCCTCCAGGGCGACAATGGCCATGGGGGCAGCCGCTCCGTGGGGAAGACAGATGAAAACGACGTCAGCCCGCTCCAGAGGGGCAGATTGGACAGGAATCAGATCCAGACTGGGTCCAGCCGGAAAGACGTCTTCCAGGGACCGATCAGCGTAGGATTCGGACGTGGCAAAGGCAGTTTCAGCGGCTGGGTGACCCGCCAGGAGCTTCACAAGCTCAAAGCCAGTGTACCCGGTAGCTCCAAGGACGCCTGCCTGTATCATGGTATTCTCCTCTGGTGAGACAAAA
>DAOUVM010000246.1 GCA_030667645.1 Ardenticatenales bacterium
CATTGGAGATCTACAAGGCGGTGGCAGGCACCCCCCACGTCTCCCGGCCGGAGATTGAGGTCGTCGGATACGTCGGCGCCGAGGACTTGAACGCTCTCCTGCGCGAGCAATCCACCTGACGCGATAACCAGACCCGCTGATCCTGAATGGCCGGAAGGAGATCATCCGCCTTGCCATCCCGCCCGCACTTGTCAGTGGTGATTCACGGCTAGAACGGTCACAATACCGCCAAGTTGTTTCCGAAAGAGTGCCGGAACCGGTGAACCAGATTGGACGCTATGGGTGCGCGTCGCCCTGATCGGGTCGATTTTTCGCATCGCCGCCGGCCACCACCCGATACTCTGCCTCGGCGGCGGCTCCCAAGCCCAGTTCAGCGGCAAGCCTGATTGTAGGGTAGTCCCAGGGTTTCCCCTTGAGACTGTGGCCCGGGTAACCCTGGATGATCCGCAGGCACTCTACATCCATGGCGATCCGGTCGCCCGAAGCGAGAATGACGTTGGGCTCCCGCAGTTCTCCCTTGTCCGGCCCCCCTTTGATGAAACACTTGCGGCCGTCCATGATGATCAGATCCGGCCTGATGGCGAGATTCAGGTCGGCCACCTTTTGCCTCAACCGCTGCATGTGCATCCTGACCCGGTCCCGGGGTCTGACAAAGCCCACCGCCAGCTTGAGGCTCAGAGTGAAATCCGCCAGCCGATGGGTTTTGAGGCACGGGAGGTACACGATCTTTTCGGCCTCTAGCCCCGCCCGGGCCAGGGAAACCTTCCTCAAATACCGTCCGCCCGTCTCCACCGGCATCCATTCGCCCTCATCGAACAGCACCACTCTGGCGCCAGCCTCTTTGGCCGCTTGCAGCATGCCGGTCGTGTCCAGGACGTCGCGGGTCGACAGGCGGAACATCGACGACTCGCCCAGAATCACCGAACCCGCCCCGTGCTCGTACAGCAGCTCGACGACCTGCTTGACAAAGGCAGGATCACTGGATGCCGGTGGTGGATCGGCCGTGTTGAAATTGGGTTTGACGAGGATTGCATCCCCCGGCCGCACCAGTCGTTCGAATCCACCGATCGCCGCCACCGCCTGCTCGATGTTTGCCCTCAGGTCTCCATCGCACTGAACCTTGCTAACCAGTGCCTGGTCTCCATCCACAAAGAGGTCCTGTTTGCTCACTGCTACGTCCCACACCACGCATCAACTGAAAGACTCTGATCTTGTTTCACCCGGCCGAGGCCCAGGGCAGCTCTCACCGCGCAGGGTTCCACTCTGGTCGCCCCAGATCAGTCCCAATCAAGCACATTGCCCACGATCTCGGCCGCATCTCGCACAAGGTTGGGGCAGCAGCTCTCGAAAGCCCCCTCGGCCATGGCCGAAGCCATTTCCTCCGGCGTGCTCACATTGTGCCCCAGCAACTCCCGGCAGACCACCGACCCATTGCGGGCATCAAACAGGGAAATGAACTCCCCTGCCACTGCATGGGTTCGCTCTCTTGTCTCTCGATCGCCCGCCGCCTCGTGACCGCATCTCAATCCAATGACCATCAGTGCGCCCGTGACGGCGCCGCAGGTCCAGCCCATGTGGGCAATCCCCCCTCCAAAAGGCGCGGCGATCCTGGCTGCCATCCCTGGCTCGATCCCCAGCCGGGGAGCGTATGCTAGAAGCAGGGACTGGGAGCACGAATAGCTCTCGGCAAAGTGAGCGGCCGCCAGTTCGGCCGGTTCCGAGCATTCCATGTTCAAGGTATGCCTCCTTGGGAGTCACTATTGGTTGCCGTTCGGCCGCCGCAGGGTGTCAAAGGGAGACTGCACCACAGGGAATGCCCACCATGCAGTCCAACCGTCACATCAGGTGGCGGCCCGGCATCCAGACCGCCCATTATATGTCCGGTTCTGGCGACGGGCAACCGGATCTGACGAGGGTGTCGGAAGAATGAACCCCCAGGCTTGAAGACTGGGCTCGCGGCCGGCCCACGCACGGCAGATCGCCGGGGCCACTTGCGGGATGGCCAAGCCCGGCGAGGTCGAATCACGAGTCAGAGGGGCAGTATCGACTAGGGCGCCGGGAAGGTGATACTGAAGGTAGTTCCCCGACTCTTGTCCAGCTCTAGGACGCCGTCGATCTGGCGAATCAGAGTCTCCACCAGACCCAGACCCAAGGTGTTCAACTCTGCCAGGTCCCAATCGACCGGCAAGCCAATCCCGTTATCGCTCACTGCCAGCACCATCTCCCCTTTCTCCAATCGCATGCTGATCCGAATCTCGTTCTCCTGACGTGCCTCCGGCTCACCGGGAAAAGCATGCTTTAGGGCGTTGCTCACCAGTTCGTTCAAGAGCAGAGCGCAGGGAGCGGCCCTCTCGATGTCCAACCAGACTCCACCCGCCTCGACCTGGAGAGTGATGCCGTGCACGCCCCACTCCATCCACAGATCCGCTGCCAACTGCCGAATGTAGCGCTCCATCTCGATTCGGGATAGATCCGCGGAACGATACAGCCGCTCGTGGATAAGAGCCAGGGACCGGACTCGATCCTGGCTCTCCCGGAACGCTTCCAACGCCTCTTTGTCCTCAATGGTCCGAGACTGCATGGCCAACAAGCTCGAAACGATCTGCATGTTGTTCCCGACGCGGTGGTGGATCTCTCTCAGGAGTACCTCCTTCTCAAGCAGTGAAGCCTTGATCTGCTCTTCCGCCCGCTTGATCTCGGTGATATCCCTGGAGACGGCAAGGACAGTTCTAA
The DNA here is from genome assembly GCA_030667645.1 of Ardenticatenales bacterium. Taxonomy (GTDB): domain Bacteria; phylum Chloroflexota; class Anaerolineae; order Promineifilales; family UBA4811; genus GLR113. The sequence goes on from DAOUVM010000246.1 coordinate 2,734, forward strand.
CTAACCCATCCTTATCGAGGACCGGTGTCAATCGCAGGTCCAGATGGCGCAGCCCTCCCGAGTTCTCCCATTCGAAAACAGTCCGGCCGGGTTTGCCCGTTCTCAAGACCTCACTGATCCCCGCCTCCCACAGGTCACAAAGCTCCGCAGGGAAACCTGCCTCCCGATGGGTTCTGCCAATGATCTCATCTGCCGCCAGACCGTAGACGCTCAAGGCAGCGGGGTTCTCGTACAGGTGCCGGCATTCTCGATCATAGAGCGCAATCTGGTCCTGGCTGCTCTCAGCCAGGCTTTGGAATTTGGCCTCGCTCTCCCGCAGCATCTCCTCCGCACGCACGCTCTCGGTGATGTCCACGTCGAGAACCAGAACCCCGGCCAGATTCCCCTGCTCATCCTTGTATGGTACCTTGTCAGTTTTCACCCACCTCGTTGCGCCCGACGGCAATTGCAGTGGCGCAACGATCCCCAGAATGGGATTGCCCGAGTTAATTACTTCCAGGTCCTCTTGATGATACTGTTCGGCTGATTCCGGAAAGAGCTCATAATCGGTTTTTCCCTCGATAGCCTCAACCGGCATCCCCATGGTCTCTGCCACCGCCTGGTTGACCCGCAGGATTCGGTTATGCTTGTCTTTGAACCATATGTTTGCCGGCACCGTGTCGAGGATGAGCTGTAACTCCTCTCGCCGTATTCGCAAGGTCTCCAACATAGCATCCCTTTCCGATTCTACCCGCCGTCGCTCGGTGATCTCTTTTCTCAGAGCCCGGTTGGCCCGCAACTGCTTGGCCGCGCTGGCGCGGGCTTGCACCAGCGCCCGGTCCAGCAAACTAGTGGAGAACCACTGCAAAAGAGCGATTCCAATGAACGAACCGCTCGCCGTCACCACAACCGGCACAGCATCATCCAGAGGTGCGCCCAAAGGGATCAACCCGGCAGCCAGGTAAGCGCCAATGCTGAGCCCCACCACGGCCCACTGCATCCGAATCCCGTGAAGCATGCCGGCCAGCATGATCGCGATGACGAAAAACACAACTCCGAGCGTCAGCGGACCCGACTTTAGGGTGAGGCCCAGGGCCAGCATGAAAAAGAGGACAAGGGGGATGTAGCGGCTCAGTCGCCACCCGCCGCGGTCCGCCAGCCACCAGCCACCGCCGATTGGCAGTATCAGCAGCAACATGATGACCACGTCGACAAGAAGCAGTAGTTGAGCAAGCCATCCAATGGCGATCACCAGGGCGAGAACCAAAAAGACCGCCCCGATCATGACCAATATCACCCTGGTCATGTGCTCCTGTCTTGCCTCTGTTTCATCGGCCGCCCGCGGCAGAGTCAGTCGATTCCACAGGGTCGGCAGGGCACCCTCTCCACCATCTTTCCGCAGTTCGCCCTCCGGCCGAGCGCGCTCGGGTTCCGCTGCTCCGGGATCAGCAGTCCCTTCTCTCGGTTCAGCAGGCCTACTCGGGCCCTCCCGCTGCGGGTTGGTCTCGTTTTTCTCATCCATGTTGCCACCTTGTCTCCGCCGACGCCAAGGCCGCGCATTCTCTTTGACGCCCGGGTCGCCACCGAACGCAGCGCCGCACACGCCTGCCTACATCGTCAAGGCGAAACGGTTGAAGCTCTGGTATCGTATGCCAGTTTGATCACCGGTACAGGTCTGAGCGGCCGGCGACGGGCTGCACGAGGTCACCGGAGCCCGGTAGCCCCAGTGAGGGTGCAACCCGTTCACTTGACGCACTCGAGAGTATATCCGATTCCCCGCCGGCCGCCATCCGGCTCCACTCTTGTGCGACGGGACGCCGGCTAGGGCCACTGAGGCCGGTCGAAGGGTTCCGAAACGCTTGCCAGTGCGGTCGCAAGATCGAGCGCAACCATGCTCCCACCCCCAATGTTGATCAGCACGCGACCGGCACCCATTCGCGCGATCCACGTATCGGTTGGCCGGGGATTGCGTGTGCCGCCGACCAAGATCCGCGTCAGCGCG
>DAOUVM010000170.1 GCA_030667645.1 Ardenticatenales bacterium
GATAAGAACCACTCGGCCCCGGCCGGATCAGTTCAGCGAAAAGCCGGAAATCTCCCACCCATCCGGATAACCCAAAAGGTCCGGCTCTGGTTCCCAATCGTGCCACTCATCAGAGGTCAGGACGCGTTCCAGTTGGCGCGCCGCCTCCAGAGCGGTATCGGTCATGGCCAGGTACTCGTCCATCGTCAAGACGAATTCAACCTGGCCCATACGCACGCGATATTGATTCTCCTCAAGAGTGACGGAGAAATCACCGTCGCCAAGAGGGATCGAAGAAGTGAGAGAGGTCCCCCGCTCCAGCAAGGAAGCCAGATGCTGGAATTGATCGGTTTCGAGACGAACGGTGACGTTCCACCACAGCAGGTGCACCACACCATGCCGGCAATAGGTGAAATCGCAATAGTCGTCATAGCTCGCCAGTGGAACAAAGTGAAAATCGATCATATCAACATTCCGGTCTAGAAACCTCCCCTACTCGCCGGCCGCATGCACTGTGCCGTGAGCCAGATCATAGTCGAAATGGGGGGCTGTCCCCCAATCTTGCGGCGGCCAGTAGATCACCCACGCCCGGCCGAGCACATTCTCACGGGGCAATAGACCCCAACTGTGCGAGTCGCTCGAATTATCGCGATTGTCGCCGAGCACAAAGAGCTCATCCGGCCCCAGCGTCCACTGCCCTGAATAGCTCCCCAGTTGGGCAATGTACGGCTCCTCGATCCCGCTGCCATTGATACTCAACCGGCCGTCGTCGACGGAGACCTCGTCGCCCGGGACACCAATCACCCGCTTGATGAAATTGCGGCTTGGGTCATGTGGATACTGCAGGACCACAATATCTCCCCTACCCGGCTCTGTCAACTCGTAGACCAGCTTGGTGACGATGATGTACTGACCATCGTGCAACGTGGGTTCCATGCTGTTGCCGTCAATAAAGAACCGGCCGGTCGCCGCATTGATCGCCAGAAACACCACGCAGGTCAGCAACAGCGTCTCTACGATATCACGCACCACTGCCGACCTGTTCGCGTCTCCCATCTTTCCTTTATTCTCTTCCATCCACCAGGGCACGGCCGAGCCACACCCACAGTGCGACATGTCCGTTTCACAGGGACCGAGATCAGCACTGCGGGATTATTGTAACAGCTATCCGGGCATTTGCCCATCTGCAACCGCACATTTGCCCGACGGCCGGGCCCCGATATTCCGTCCATCGCCGCCGGCTAGTGACATCTGTCACTTTGACACCTGTCATCCGCCTGTTACACTATCCATGTATGCGGCTATCCGGACACATGGGCGGGCCACATGGACCTGGCAATTAAAGGATACACTGGAGGCAGAAGGAGAATCTATGTCGGATCTGAGCCGGGAGGAAGCAGAACTCCTCCATTCGCAATGCTGCCAGGCGGTTGCCGATCCCAAGCGGATCCGCATCGTCTACGCGCTGCACGACAAGGAGCGCAACGTCACCAACCTGGCCGGGTATCTCGACACGCCCCAGTCAACCGTTTCGCGGCACCTCAAAGAGCTCCTGAACCGGGGCATGGTGACCAGCCGGCGTGAGGGTCCGGCCGTTGTCTACTCGTTAACGGACGACCGCATCATACACGCATTGGATATTATGCGCCAGGTGCTGGCTGATACCCTTCGCCGCCAGGCGCAGTTGGTCGAACTCTTGTCTGATTAGCACTTGAAATAACTTTTCGCTTTGAATGCGGACTCGGGTGCACTCTGCGTCCGCATTAGGCCAGGTTTGGTTGAAAGGTACTTGGAGGAACTCTGTAATGCGCGAACTCAAAGCTGCTCAACAGGCCGATCTGGAAGCGATCTTTGGCCCTCGCTTCCGCTGCGATCGGCGCGAGCGTACCATGTACAACCATGACATCGGCGTCATGCCGCCTCTTATCGGCCCGTTTGTCGGCAATACCATGCCTCACGCTGTGGTCCAACCGGAGAGCGAGGAAGAACTCGCGCAACTCGTCAGATGGGCCAGGGAGAACAAACTGCCGCTGGTGCCGCGCGGTCGGGCCACGTCCGGCTATGGCGGTGTCCTGCCCATCAAGGGCGGAGTGGTGATCGACTCCTTTCACCTGCAGCGTATCCTCTCGGTACATCCCGTAGAACAGACCGTCACGGTGCAGGGAGGGGTTGTCTGGAAGACTCTGGACCGCGAGCTGGCAAAGCATGGCCTCACTTTGCGCCTCTACCCCAGCAGCTACCCCTCTTCCACGGTAGCCGGCTGGCTGGCGCAGGGGGGCGGCGGGCTGGGCAGCTACGAGTACGGCTGGTTCAAGGAGAACGTGGTCAGCGCCCGGGTCATCCAGGCCGATGGCGTGGCCCGCACCATGTCCGGAGACGAGCTGGACATGATCGCCGATGCGGAGGGGATTACGGGGATCATCAGCCAGGTGACATTGCGCGTCCGGCCGCTGGACGACCAGGCCGCGGAGCAGGTCCGAGCCGCGCAGTTTGAAACCGCAGACGATCTTGTCAGCGCGCTGGATGCGATCATCCAGGCACAGATTCCCCTCTGGTCCATCAGCTTTATCAACCCCCGGATGGCGGAACTGAAAAACGCTGCCCCCGTCAAGCACCTGCATGACGAGCCGGACAAAGAGCACCCCCAGATGCCGGTCAAATACATCGGCATCTTTGTCTATCCCTCCTCGCGAGCAGAGGCGGTGGACTCGGCGCTGGATCAGCATGTGGGAGCGGCCGCCGGCACGTGGCTGGACCAGGAGCTGGCCGATCACGAATGGGAAGACCGATTCAACCTGATGAAGGTCAAACGGCTGGGCCCGTCGATCATCCCGACCGAATTCATCGTCCCGGCCGCCAAGCTGGGTGGCGTTCTGGCTGATCTTGAGAAGCGGATCAAGCAGCCGCTGGTACTAGAGGGGATGCTGGTTGGGCCATCGAGCGCAAGAGAGACCCAGGTGATCATGCTGGGCTTTATTCCCCACGACGAACGCAGCTTTGGCTTTAACATCGCCTATGCCGCCTCACTGGTTGCCATCAAAGTAGCCAAAGAGCACGGCGGTGGCGGTTATACCACCGGACTCTATTTCGCGGGCGAAGCTGAGCAGGTGTTGGGCGCCCAGCGGCTGGTCCGGTTGCAGGAATACAAGGCCCAGGTCGATCCCACCGACATGATGAACCCCGGGAAGGTCTTTCTCAACGGCGTCGGGGCCACCCGGCGGATGAGCTGGATGATGGGCGCCGCCCAAAAACTGGAACCCATGCTCCGCCCGTTCGCCAATCTCTTCAAGGTGCGGCTTGGCGAGCGGATCGGCCAGGACGATGTGCGCGGCGTGCCGGCCGATGTGGCCTGGTACGCCTATGCCTGCTCTCAGTGCGGCTTTTGTGTGAGCGATTGCGATCAATTCTACGGCCGCGGCTGGGAGAGCCAATCGCCCCGCGGGAAATGGTTCTACCTGAAGGAATTCATGGAGGGTCGGGAAGAGTACGACAAAGAGGCGGTCACCACCACCCTCATCTGCACCACCTGCGAGCGCTGCAACGTCAACTGCTGCCTGGGGCTTCCCATCGAGCCGAGCTGGATGAAGTTGCGCGGCCGGCTGATCCACGACAAGGACACCGAAGAGATGATGGTGGACCAGGACAAGATGACCTTTCCGCCGTTCTACGTCATGGCGGCCAGCGCCCGCAAAGAAGGCAACATCTGGGGCGCCTACCGCAAGGACCGGGACGCATGGGTGCCGGAAGACATCAAGAGCAAGCTCAAGGAAGAGGCGGATCTCGCCTTCTTCTGTGGGTGCACTGCCAGCTATGTCGAGCATGACATCGCCCAGGCAACCGTCAAGCTGCTGGACGCGGCCGGATACGAGTTCACCTACATGGGGAACGACGAAAGCTGCTGCGGCATCCCGGTCCTGGTCTCCGGTCAATGGGATGTCTGGGAAGAGATCCTGCGGAAAAACGTGGCCGAGATGAAAAAGCGGAAAGCCAAGACCGTAGTCACCTCCTGCCCCGCCTGCTGGCTAGTTTGGGACAAGATCTATCCCGAGTGGTGCGAAAAGCTCGGCATCGAGTACGACCTGGAGACCAAGCACTATTCCGAGCTGGTGTCAGACTCTCTCCAGCGGGGGGACCTGGAATTCACCCACGAGATCCCGATGCGCGTTACCTGGCACGACAGTTGCCACATCGGCCGGGCCGGCGGGATTTATGAGCCGCCACGCGATATCATCAAGGCGATCCCGGGGGTCGAGTTTGTCGAGATGGAGCACAATCGGCAGGAGGGGCTCTGCTGCGGCAGCGTGCTCACCCTGATCGGCGAGCCGCCGGTAGCGCATAAACTCGGCGACACTCGCCTGCAAGAGGCAGTTGACGTGGACGCCGAGGCGATGCTGGCCCTCTGCCCGTGTTGCCAATTCCAATTGCGCGTCAGCGCCGACCGGATGAATACCAACATGCCGGTCTATGACCTGGCCTGGTTCGCAATCAAGGGGCTCGGCATGAACGACATCGCCGAATCAACACACTATGCCCTCACCCAGTGGGCAGTCTTTGAAAAGATGGTTTACCTGATGACGCCTTGTGGCTTTGCCGACCTGATGGCGGACATGTTCCCCGAACTGATGGACGCGATGCCGCTGGCGATGGGCAAGATGATGGGCGCCATGGGCAAGGTGGGCAATGGCTTTATGATCGATCTGATGAAACCATTGTTCCAGATCCTGTTCCCCATCCTGCTGCCGGGCATGATGCCCAAGGTCATGGAAAGGATGCTAGATCTGATGCACCAACGCATCCCCATCATGCCGGACTATATGCTGGAGCAGATGCCCGACCTGATGCCGACGGTCATGGACAACCTGATGCCCAGAATGATGCCCGAACTGGTTCCGGCCGTCACGCCGATGATGGTGGACTATCTCAAGGGCAAGGACATCTCCGGCCGGGAAAAGCCCTTCGGTTTTGGCAAGGCGCCCTGGGATCTGGACTGCTTGCCCAAGTAAAAACCGGCCGAAGAAACGACCCCTACCCCCCCCGCGGCCGTGCCGTGGGGGGGGCTCCTCCCCTACCCTTCCGGCAGAATCCCCGCCTCTCTCATCAACGTGAAAGTCTGCTGCGCCTCTTCCTCGTCGATCCGGCTGATCGCAAACCCCACATGCACCACCACGTAATCCCCCACCACGGCCTCTGGCACGTACGCCAGACAGACCTCACGAATCGCGCCCCCGAAATCCACTCGTCCCATCGGCAGCGTCGCCCCCGCCTCGCCGAGCTCAATGATCTTTGCCGGTATTCCCAGGCACATATGCCTCTACCCTCCACCTTGGAGCCACACGCACTTTTTCAACTTTGCACCCTTGCGGCTGCAAAGAGCACCTGATTCACCATCCACAAAAAAAAGAGAATTTCTCAAGTGCAAGTATAGCAGGGTCAGAGACCCAACGCCAATTGGCTTGGCCCAACTCCTGCCTCCCGCGCACCCGTGCGCCCACACCACCATGGCCCCCGCTCGCGGCCGCTGGCACAGGGTGCCAAATGTCATACTCCTATCATGTCATTCGGCACGTCTCGCCCGTCCGGTTGTGTATATAATGGGGGGAATTACCCATGGCCGCGTGGTGGGTCTTTGCGTATATGTTGAGCGCAATACCCATCGCCGCAGAGGGTCCAGCTTGATTACGGCCGCGATAGTGTCCACCACCAAATTCAATGATCCAGCTCCCCGACGGGGAGGATTCGACCATGGCACGGCCATTCGCCTGAGGCGCAACGGACGATCGGCTTTTCATCCCTCGCCATCAAAATGCCGAATCGATGGCGCCCGTGATCGGCGGGAAGAGGTTTTCGGGAAAGACAGTAACCACCCAGCTTCTTTTTCTCAGGCGACCTCGCCATTGGATTGACTCAAGGAGGTGACAAAGAGGAGAATTGCTTCGGATCGTCAACCCAAAACGCA
>DAOUVM010000008.1 GCA_030667645.1 Ardenticatenales bacterium
TATACCGGAGATGGACCTGCATGTGGTGGAACACCCGAGCTCGTTCGGGCCCTACGGGGCGAAGGGAATCGGCGAACTGCCGTCCATCCCAACCGCGGCCGCGATCTGCAACGCAATCTACAATGCTGTTGGCATCAGAGTGCAAAGACTGCCGGTCAGGCCGGAGCAGCTTCGGAGAAAGACGTAACTGAGCATGCTGGCCTGGCCGCGAGAGACAAACGCGGCGGCGCTTTGCACTGCGAGCGCCGGTGTCTTTCAGAGCGATGTCTTTCGCATCGCCTCTGGCCGGCCCAGGATTGCCCATCTGGAGATGTGGAAATGGATCATGTTCTAGGACTAGAGTGCCTCATCTGTGGGGCGAGATACACACCCGGCGAGGTCGAGTATGTCTGCCCCAAGCACGGAGATGATGGCACCCTGGATGTAGTGTATGACTATGGAGCAATAGGGCGGACGATCAACGAGTCCGGGATCAAGGGCTTTGGGAGCGGCGGGGGGATTTGGCGCTACAAGGCGATGCTTCCCGTCCGTCCGGACGCTCCCGTGCCCCCGCTAGCCGTGGGCGATACTCCTCTTTATCCCGCCCCCCGGCTAGCCAGCGAACTGGGCCTGCGCGAACTGTGGATCAAGGACGACGGTCGGGAACCGTCCGCCAGTTTCAAGGATCGCGCCTCGGCGGTGGCAGTGGTCAAGGCACGCGAGCAAGGAGCCCAGTTCATCGCCACCGCCAGCACCGGCAACGCGGCCGCGGCGCTCGCCTGCCTTTGCGCCAGCGTGGAACAGCCCAACATCATCTTTGTGCCCGCCTCGGCCCCCGCGGCCAAGGTCGCGCAACTGCTGGTTTATGGCAGCACCGTGCTGCTGGTGGACGGCACATATGATGACGCCTTTGAACTCTGCCTGGAGGCGTGCCGGGAGTTTGGCTGGTACAACCGAAACACCGGCTACAATCCCTACATGACTGAAGGAAAGAAGACAGTTGTGTACGAGATCTGCGAGCAGTTGGGGAATAAAACAGCAGGGAGCTGGAGGGTGCCGGATGTAATCCTGGTGCCGGTGGGAGACGGGTGCATTATTGGCGGAGTGCACAAAGGTTTCAAAGATCTGATGGCTCTGGGCAAGATCGACCGGATTCCACGAATCATCGGCGCCCAATCGGCGGGGTCCGACTATATGTGGCAAGCATGGACCAGGGGAGAAGACGTACTCACCAAGCCGGCAATCCGTGCCAGCACCATGGCCGACAGCATCAGCGCCGGGTTGCCCCGCGACCGAATCAAGGCGATGGCAGCCGTGAAAGAGAGCGGCGGAGCGTACGTCCGAGTCAGCGACGACGAGATACTTGCAGCGATTCCGACCCTGGCGCGAGGAACAGGGGTCTTTGCCGAGCCGGCCGCCGCGGCCGCCTATGCCGGGCTGGCCCATGCGGCCGAGAGCGGGCTGGTGACGGCCGACGACCGGATCGTCATCCTCGCCACCGGCAGTGGATTGAAGGACATCCATTCCGCCAGACGCTCGGTGGGTGAGCCTCACCATGTGGCGCCGGACTTGGCGGAGGTGAAACGAGTCCTGGGTGAATGCGTCTGACAGACCGGCCCCCCGGGCGACTGATAGAAGAGATACTGGTTTATTGGGAATAGAAAGGACAGGCAATCATGAAGATCTTGATCTCCGTTGACATGGAAGGCATCGCTGGCGTCACCTGCTGGGACGACGTCACTGAGACCAAACCGGCCTATGAACGTTTCCGGAAGGTAATGACGGACGAGGTGAATGCGGCCGTCGAGGGCGCACTAGCAGGCGGGGCGACGGATATACTGGTCAACGATTCGCATGATGGGATGCGAAACGTGCTGATCGAGGACCTCCACCCCAAGGCAGAGCTGATCAGCGGCTATCCCAAGCCGCTGGGAATGATGTGCGGCGTCGATTCCGGCGTTGACCTGGCCTTCTTGATTGGATACCATGCCAAAGCAGGCACCCCTGGAGCTATCCTGGACCACACCTGGTCCAGTTCTCGAGTGTATGCTCTCTATATCAACGGGCAAGAGCTGGGCGAGACGGGATTATGCGCAGCACTGGCGGGGCACTTTAACGTGGCGGTAGCACTGGTCACCGGCGACAGAGCGGTGACGGAAGAAGCACAGGCGTTGCTGGGACCTGATCTGCAAACCGTCGCCGTCAAAGATGCCTATTGCCGTTCTTCAGCCCGCTGTTTGTCACCCCGGGAGGCACATGCAAGAGTGCGAGCGGCCGCTCAGGCGGCGGTGGGCAGCCCGTGGCCCAAGCCATTGGTCATTGAACAGCCTGTCAGGGTGGGCGTTGAGTTCATGACCAGCGTACAAGCGGAGAACGCTGCAACACTACCCGGCGCGCAGCTTGTGAGCGGCCGGCGGGCAGATTGGGTTGGCGAGGACGTGACCAAGGCCTACCGAGGGATGCTCGCGATGCTGGCTCTGGCCTGAGAAACTTTCAGGCGAGTCCCGCCGGCCCCGCTAGTTGGCGAATTAACGGTGTGAAGCGATCGCTACGATGGAACACAAGGAACAGAAAAGGACCCATATGATGATAGACCTATCCGTCAACAAGAAGGTGCTAGAACGATCCGTGAAACGTGCCCGGGAACGCAACATCATTGTTCCCACCTTTGCTCAGCAAAAGAACCCTGATTCGATCCCCGACAAGGTCAAAGCAGGATTGAGGGACATCGGCTTGTGGGATATTGTCGCACCCAATCTATTTCGCATCACCTGGAAAAACCAGCCCGTGGCCCACGGCGGCGGCTTTGGGGGTGTCAATTATGTGGAATTGCCCCAAGCACTTACAGGGGTCCCTGCCCGCATCATTGCGCTGGTGGGCAAGTGGTTCCCGACCGGCGCCCACAAGGTCGGTGCATCTTTTGGCTGCCTTGTTCCCCGACTGGTCACCGGGCAATTTGATCCCACGAGCCAAAAGGCAGTTTGGCCCTCCACCGGAAACTATTGTCGCGGGGGCGCCTACGATTCGACCTTGTTGGGGTGTGACTCCATCGCGATCCTCCCCGAGGAGATGAGCCGCGAGCGCTTTGAGTGGCTATCCAAGGTGTCCGGCGAAGTGATCGCCACCCCAGGCTGCGAGAGCAACGTCAAAGAGATCTTTGACAAGTGCTGGGAGTTGACGAATGAGCGCGGTGACGACATTGTCATCTTTAACCAGTTCGATGAGTTTGGCAATCATCTGTGGCACTATGATATCACGGGGCGCGCCATGGAGGAGGTGCTGGAACTGGAGATGGGGCCGCAAGACAGGTACCGGGGTGTGGTGCTGACCACCGGCTCGGCCGGCACAATCGGCTGCGGCGACTATATGAAAGAGATCTTTCCTACCAGCAAGGTGGCAGCCAGCGAAGCGCTCCAATGTCCCACCCTGCTCATCAACGGCTTTGGCGGGCACCGCATTGAGGGAATCGGCGACAAGCACATCCCCTGGATTCACAACGTCCAGAACACAGACATGGTGATGGCGATTGACGACGAGGCGTGCATGAGATTGACGCGGTTGTTCAACGAACCGGCCGGACGCGAATACCTGATCAAGCAGCAGGTCCCGGAGACGGTGGTTGAGCAACTCGACCTACTGGGCATCTCTAGCATTGCGAACCTGCTCTCCTCGATAAAGTTCGCCCGGTGGTACGAGTTGGGCGAGCAGGATGTTGTGCTCACCGTGTTTACCGACTCGATGGAGCTGTACGGGAGCCGCTTGCGAGAGTTGCACGAGGAGCATGGCGAATATGGCACAGTGGATGCGGCCGCCGACTATCAGCGCCATCTTCTCGGCTGCACAGTCGACTATGTAGAAGAGCTGGGATACTGGGATCGCAAACGCGTCCACAACCTCAAATACTATACGTGGGTAGAGCAACAGGGCAAGACCTATGAGGAGATCCAGGCCCAGTGGCACCAGGCCGATTATTGGTCCAGCATCCACGGTCAGATGGAAGAGATCGATACGTTGATTGAGCAGTTCAACGCCATGACCGGCCTGCTGGCAGAGTAGACCGCGACTCCCAATTCCGAGCAGTCACTCCGGCAAAGACCGGCGGTCAGCCTGTTGACCATCTCGTCACTGCGGCCTGTCCTGGAACCCCCTCCATTGGATTTCAGGTCGCTGTGTCAGAATGAAACAGCAAACCCACCTGCCCGGTTGGCGTGCGGCCCGAATCTGGAAGCTGGGCCACACCACCTACTGGGAGCGCTCGGAGAACACTCTTGCGATCCGACATGTGCAGGATCGCCAGCCCCTGGGTCGTTTATAGACACCACGTAGAATCTGTCCACCACCCCCGCCCAGTATCGGCGATTCTGCTGGGGAGCCGGTCATTTGGCATTCCCTTGATCTCTGCGTGGAGAGCCGCGCCCGGCAAGCTCACGGGCTGACTAACGCAACTGGCCAAGCGCGAGGGCCGGCCGACGTTCTAGGGCCCGCCGTCTGCCGAGGCGGTCTGTGCGGGAGTGAGCTCCAGCGTGGGGAGAAGCGTCACCGGGAACAGCACGCTGGTCGGGATCGGCGTTGCCGTGCCGGTTGGGGTCTGGGTTATCGTCGGGGCAGGCGAGGGAGTTGGCGTCGCGGTCGGGGTTGGCGTGTCGGTGGGCGTGGGAGTTGAGGTGGGGAGAGGCGTCGCGGTTAGAGTCGGGGTTGGGTTAGCTACGTGGACGTGCACCCGCTCCTGATATTGGACCTCGTCGCCGTCCAGTCCCGTTGGACCGAAAACGATGATCCGAAGAGTATAGTCCCCGTCCTGCACCAGAGTGGTGTCCCAACGGGCCACCTCACCGGCCTCAACCGGTGTGGACACTCGCTCCCGGACCAACCCCCATCCCTGAGGGTCTGTACCGACCCCATATTCCACCCGGAATCCCCTCATGTTGGGGGCATTGACCTGGCCATAGAGAGTCAACATTCCGCTGACGACCTGTTCCGCCTGTGGAACAGTCAGACGAACGCGCGGCCGAGGAGTATCCGCCATGCAGGTCTGGGGAGGGGGTTGCCGCAGGCGGGGATACGGATCGCCGGAGAGATCTTCTAGCACAATACCCCGCTCGGCCGCCCACTGCCAACCGGAGGCGGTCTCCTCAACCCACTGCCGGCCGCCCTCGTCCTCGATAACAAAAAACAACTGCTCCTCAACCGCCTCCTGACAGTGCCCATTGGCCTGGAACCCGGTCCAAAGATCGATGCTAATGCGTCGGTAGAGATCGTGTTCCGGTCCCAGAGGAGGCTGGTCGCGAGCAAATAGCTCCATCTCGCGGCCCGAGGGCGGGCAGTCCGGGGACGGTAGCGTACCGGAATCCGCGCAGATCTCCATGGACACGATGTCAGGCGGCCGCGGCAACCCAATCAACGGCTGGCTTGCCAGCGCCCGATCCACAAAGGCACGCCAGATTGGCGCAGCGACCTTATATCCCGACGCGCCGCGCGCCATTGGCGCGTGATCAGTTCTCCCAGCCCACACAGCGACGGCTAGCTGCGGTGTATGCCCGATAGTCCAGCCATCGCGCACATCATCCTCACTCGTGCCCGATGTGCCCGTCTTGACGGCCACCCGCCGGTCGGTGAACTCTAGATAACTGTCCGGACCAAAAGCAGGGAGGCGAGACACATTATCGGCCAGTATATCGGTGATGAGATATGCATGCTCCACACGAATGACCTGCTCGGGCTCTGGTTCGTGCTGGTAGATTACATTTCGCTCCAGATCCTCAATCCGGGAAATGGCAACCGGAGCATACCGGCTTCCGTTATTGGCCAGCGTGGCATACAGGCTCACCATCTCCAGGAGCGTCATCTCCCCACCACCCAGCGTCAGCGCCAACCCATAGTCACTGGGCTTGCCGACCGTGTCACAGCCCGTGTCTTGCAGGGAGTGAATCCCAACCTCGTTCGCTCGCTTTACAAGGTGGCACACACCAATGTATTCGAGCGCCTTGACGGCCGGAAGATTATAAGAGTTGGCCAATGCCTCACGCAACCGGGTAGGACCGTGAAAGCGGCCATCATAGTTCCTGGGAGTGTAAACCTGACCCCATTCATCCTCGAAAGTGACGGGCACATCCCAGATAACAGTGCTGGGCGTCCACCCCTGCTCAAAAGCAACAACAAACGTCAGCGGTTTGATCGAACTGCCGGGCTGACGGCCGACCAGTGTCATATTCACCTGACCGCTGATCTCCTCAGAATCGTAATCCGCACTCCCAACCATCGCCAGTATCCGGCCCGTCCCGGGCTGCAACGCCGCCAACGCAGCGTTGTTGGCTCCCCAGTCGGCGAGTTGAGGTCCATGTTCCGCCACCACGGACTTGGCCGCGGCTTGCAGGGCGGGGTCGAGTGTGGTGTACACGCGGATTCCCTGACGGTACGCGCTCTGGGGGCCGAGCAGTGCCTCTAGTTCTCGACGCGCGTAGGCCACAAAGTGAGGCTCATGCATGTCCACATGGGGAGGGACGAGCAAGTTGATTCGCTCACCCATCTCGGCAGCCGCTTGCTGCGCTTCGTCCCGAGTGATGGTGTCCGCCTCGACCATGAGCGCCAGAACCTGACCCTGCCGGCCGAGAGCAAAATCGGGCGCAGTGTAGGGGTCCCAGGCGGCCGGCGCCTGTGGCAACCCGGCCAGCAAAGACGCTTCTGCCAAGCTCAGGTTGGCTGCCGATTGCTGAAAATAGGTCTGCGCCGCCGCTTCAACGCCATAGGCCAGGTTTCCGTAATAGATCTCGTTGAGATAGATCTCCAGGATTATCTCTTTACTGTATCGACGGGTGATCTCCGCCGCCAAGATGATCTCGCGCACCTTGCGCAGCGCGGTCTCCTGGGTTCGTTCCTCGGGCTCAAGCAGCAGTGCGCGGGCCAACTGCTGAGTAATGGTGCTGGCTCCGCTGACCACATCCTGTTCTTGCAGATTCTGAACAATCGCGCGGGCAATGCCCACCGGATCAAAACCGGGATGCTGGAAAAAGTGCCGATCTTCGGTTGCGATCGTCGCTTCGATCAACCGCGCGGAGATCCGGTTCAGGGGCACGCGTTGGCGCCGGCCGGCATCAGATGGGATCAGTTCATACAGGACCTGTCCCCCCGCATCCAGGATGTAACTGGTCTCGAAATCCGCAGCGCGGCCGGCCAGTTCGCTGGGAGGTGGAAGCTCGCCGGCGATGAGAATGTACCCGGTGGACGCGATCGCCAGGCCGAGGAAAAACAAGCCGGTAACGACGATGCCCGCATAGAGCCCGAGTCGTAGAAGCGGCGGTACCCGACTGCGCGGAGCAGCAACCTGCAGTGCCGCCGATGGCCGCGTCATCTGATCACGCTGGCTCGATGGCGCGGCATACTGGACTCTGCTACCTGTGCGAGTCTGTCCTGGAATGCCGCCACGCTGCACCAGAGTGGCGTCAGGGTCGTGCACCGGCGGCCGGTGGGGGACAGTGTACCCTTTGTCCGGCTGCGGCGGAGGGGCAGGAGCAGATTCGGCCGGCGGAACAATCGTAGGCGTCCGCTCCGGATCTATTTCGTTCCCGGACCGACTGGGCCTCGTCGGCCTGTCCTCTGACCGTCTCTTGCGGTTGTCCATACTATCCCTTGGACGATGCCGACCAGGGCTGAGTTCCACGAACGGGCAGCAGACTCGGCCCTCATTGTCATTTTGGCGATTATACTCCTGGCCAACTCGCGGTCAATCAAAGAACTGAGAGTAATGAAGAACAAGCGAGGCGCCATCCCCTCTGCAGTTTCCCTGCTGCAGAAGGGTCCGCGGCAAGGGGGTCCAACAACAGAAATGACGCGGTTCCTGCTGCCGAGGCCAAGATGTATGGGAGGGAATCGACGCGGTTGACTAACCTGAAGGGCTATCATATCATCCCAAAGGGTAGACGGCCCGAGGCAGCAGATTGCCGCCAAGGTAGAGCCGGCCGCCACGAGTTTCATTCAGTTCAGATGGTCTTGGCCTGATGTGTGTCAGGACCCCATTGTGCGGTAACCCCGCGGAATTGTGAGCCATGCAACCCTGGAAAACAGTATCCCGCAAGACCATTCTGAATCATAGCAAGTACCTGGTGGTGGAGAGCCACACCATCCAACTGCCCGATGGCAGGGTGCTTCCTGACTGGCCGTGGGTAATCACACCTGACTTTGTCAATGTCGTCGCGATCACTAGGGACGAGCAGTACCTGGTGTTCCGCCAGACAAAGTACGGGATTGAAGGCACTTCATTGGCGCCGGTGGGCGGCTATATAGAACCCGGAGAGGATCCTCTGGCGGCGGCCCAACGCGAGCTACTGGAGGAGACAGGCCATGAGGCATCCGATTGGATTAGCCTGGGAGAGTATCAAGTAGGAGGCAATCGTGGCATTGCCAGAGCACACCTGTTCCTCGCCCTTGGCGCCCAAGAGACGGCGGCGCCCACCGCCGACGATCTCGAAGATCAGCAATTGCTCTCCCTCGGCCGACCCAGAGTTGAGGCAGCCCTGGCGGCCGGCGAGTTCAAATGCCTGCCATGGGCGACCGCGGTAGCGTTGGCCCTGCTGGCCAAATCCGGGAATTGAACCTGCCAACCGGTACCGGAATCACCGGCGCGATGACGCTATTCCTGCCTGACCCCGATCGGGAACCTTTTGGCAGTATCTTCCGTCCCATATACACAGACAGGGCGCCGGCCGGTGGTCAGAACCAGTTCCGCGTTGCCATTGGTTTTCCCCTCGAGGCTACTGGCCGGTTGCCCCTGTTGCAGTACAGTGCTTTTTCCGCACTCGGGTGAATAGCACCGAGATCAAGAGCTTACTGCAAACCGTCTGTGGAGACTTTGTCTGCCAGTCCGTTTCAACATGCGGCTGGCGATGCATGGTTGCCAGCATTCAGCGGGGTCGGCGCCGAGTACATGCACGGCGCCCAGGTCACCATCGGCTGGATCAAGCTCGAGAAGCATAGTTCGCGGTGGTGGAGAAGCCTTGATGCATCAGGACGGTTGCCAGAACCAGCTACCCGAGCGGTAAGGCAATGGTGAAAGCACTGCCTCTCCCCCGCTGGCTACGAACCGATATCGTTCCCCCGTGGGCCTCTGCAATCGACTTGGCTATCGCTAGCCCCAGCCCGCTCCCGGCCGTCTCCAGATCCTCATCGACGCGGTAGAATCTGTCAAAGACGTACGGTAGCGCGCTCTCGGGGATGCCGCGGCCGGTGTCCACAACAACCAGATAGAGGGTTTTGTCCGCCTCTTGCATCCCAATGCGGACCTGGCCACCAGGATGAGTGAATTTTAACGCATTCCCCACCAGGTTCTCCACAGCACGGCGGAGTTGATCGGCGACCCCGATCACTTTCGGTATCTCCCCTCGCTTGACCAAGGAGAGCTTTATGTCGTTCCTCGTGGCCAGCCCCTGAAGACCATCCACCACTCCCTGCGCAATGGCTGCTAGGTCACACCGTTCAGGAGCCAAGCTAAGCCCGGCCTCGATCCTGGCCAGGTCCAGTAGATCATCGATCAGCCGCTTCATGTTCTTGGCCGCCTTGGTCGTCAGATCAACAAACTCTTGCTGCCGCCCGCTCAGCGGGCCCACCTCTGACAGCAGTTCAGTGAAACCGATGATCGCGGCCAGCGGCGAACGCAAATCGTGGGAGACAGTGGTGACGAATTCCGATTTGGCCTGGTCCAATTCCTTGAGATAGGTAATGTCCTGCATCACAACTATGGATCCGACGCCGACGATGGGTGCAATGCTGGTGAGATAGGTGCTCTCCGCCAGGGCGATTTCTTCCGTAACCACGCGACCTTGAGCGATCAGCTCGCCGAGCCGGGGATCACCAGTGACATCCTCCAATCTCAACTCGTCGACCGTGCCGGCCGAGATGGAAAACAGCTCGCGGGCGGCCGGATTGCACGACACAGGCTCACCGGAATGATTGACAATCAGGGTCGGGTTGGGGCTCCCATCCAGCACAGCGCGCAACGTCGCCCGATCCCGTAGGACCTGGTCAAACAATCGCGAGCCATCCACCGCTGCCCCAACCGGCGTCGCCATGGCCCGGAGCAAGGCCACATCCTGTTCAACAAATGGCCCCGCCCGTTTGTTCACCAACTCGATCACCCCAATAACCCTATCCTTGATTATCAGAGGCATGACCAGCAACGAGTGCGTTTCAGAGCCGGCTGCCTGGTCTATCTCGGGCGCATACAACGCATGACTGCTAGGGTTGTTGGTAAAGTAGCTGGCGCCATCCTGGGCGCAGCTCCCGATCAACCCTTTCCCAAAAGGCACACGGCGGACAGTCACACCCCCGGAATCCGGATTGGAGCAGAGGGCAAAGTGCAGATGCGTCTGAGCCTGGTCTGCCAGAAATAGCGTAGCGGCCGCCACATTGAACGTCTTGTGGACAAGGCTCATGGCACGATGGAGCAGGATGTCAAGATCCATCCCTGCCACCGCCTCTGATATTTCGCGGATGGCGGCAAGCTCGGCTAATCGCTTCTGGAGCGAATCACTGGTTGCGCGATAAAGCCGTGCGTTCTCTATAGCAATCGCAGCATAGTCGGCCAAGGCCTGGAGGTTCGCCAGGTCCGATTCCTGGAAGGCGCGCTGTGAGTCGCGATTGGCCACCGAGACGACACCCAAGCAGCGATCTTGGATCAACAAGGGGACGTAGATCACCGCCTTGACCAGATAACCGGTCTTGAACTTGATGCCCTCTACCAGATCGGCCGCCCGGATCGGCCGGCGTGTCCGGACCGCTTCGCCGGCCAGAGCATCCTGCACCTTCACCCGAGTCAGCCGCGGCAAAGGGCTGTCAGCCTGATCTATCCCCGCCTCGGCCACCATAACCAGACTCTCGCGGTTCCCTTCCAGCAGCCAGACAGTCGCCTCCTCTGCCTGGCATAACTGGATAGCTGCCTCTATGACGCGGGCAAGAATCCGGTCCAAGTCTAGCGAGGCAGTGATGATGCGGCCAACACCGGTCAGGGTCGCAACCTGGGCAGCCTGCCGCTGGAGTTCCATACTCGTCCGGTGCAGATCGACCGCCAGTTGCCGCCTATCACGTTGCAGGCGGGGGGCATGCAATGCCCGTTCGAGAGCATTGGCGATCTCATCCAGATCAATCGGTTTGGAGAGATAGTCACGTACTCCCAACCGAAACGCTTCCACCGCTACCTGCTCCGACCCGTATGCGGTCATCAGGATGACAGGCACCTGGTTCTCTGCGGTCGCCAGTTGGCGCACCACATCAAGGCCGGTCATGTCCGGTAGATTCAGGTCCAACAGAATAGCATCTGGCTTCTCGGCAGAGACGAGTTCCAGACCTCGCTGTCCCGTACTGGCGACGAAAGACTGATAGCCAAGAGAGGACAACGCGCTCTCCGTCAAGAACGTGGTCATGTACTTGCTGTCGTCGATTACGAGTATTCGCTCGCCGCCCATGGGTATCCGTGCTCGAGGTTATTAGGGTACCACTTGCCTCATCAACCAAAGTTCATCGGGCAAGATGCCGGGAAATTTCCTCTGCGGACCTTGACTAACATTATAGCACGGTGGGGCCCATCTTGACAATGAAACGAGCAGAGTCTATACTGGCGGCACACTGAACTGCCGACATGGAGAGGAGAGAAAATGTTCGCCGATTTCGACGATGCTGCCGCCTACATCCGAGACAACAACATCAGCATGATTGACCTCAAGTTCGCAGATCTGTGGGGACGCTGGCGACACGTCACCTTGCCTGCCACTCAGTTTTCTCCTCAATTGATGAGAGATGGCCTCGGATTCGACGGATCCAGCGTCGGGTTAAAGAGCGTAAAAGCCGGGGACATGGTGACGGTGCCGGATCTTTCCACCGGCTTTCTGGACCCGTTCTGGGAAGCGCCGACGCTGAGCTTTATTGGATATACATTAGAGGCCGATACCAAGAGGGTCTTCTCCCACGATCCGCGCAACCTCGCACGCCGTGCAGAAGAGCACCTGCGAGAGACCGGTATCGCCGACCACAGCCGTTGGGGGCCGGAATTCGAATTCTATGTCTTTGACGCGGTGGCTTTCGAGTACGAAACCAACCGCTCCGGCTACCGGATAGAGAGCTCCGAAGCGGATTGGTTGAGCCACGAGGGCGGGCACGGACACTATAACCCGCCTCATGGCGGATACCACGCCATCCCTCCGAGGGATGCACTGTACCAGTTGCGCACGCAGATGATCACCATTCTGGAAGCCATGGCGGTACCGGTCAAGTACCACCACCACGAGGTGGGGGGGCCGGGCCAATGTGAGATCGAGACCCCTATGATGCAGGGAGCAGTTGCCACGGGGGACATGATCATGAAGGTCAAATACGTGACCAAGATGGTGGCACACGCGGCCGGCAAAACAGCCAGCTTTATGCCCAAGCCGCTCTTTGGCGAAGCGGGCAACGGAATGCACTTTCACCAGCAGCTTTTCAAGAAGGGAGAGAACGTCTTCTATGATCCGAATGGCTATGGAAACCTCAGCCAAGACGGACTCTACTTTATCGGAGGGCTGTTGTTGCACAGTCCAGCTATTCTGGCCTTTACCAATGCGTCCACCAACTCCTACCGGCGTTTGGTGCCGGGATATGAAGCGCCCGCGAACGCCTCTTTCAGCCTGGGGAACCGCAGCGCGGCAGTGCGCATCCCAAAGTACGCTGACCAACCAGAAACGGCTCGCTTTGAGTTCCGCACGCCTGACGCGACCGGAAACGGGTATCTCATGATCGCGGCGCAACTCATGGCCGGGATTGACGGCATCCGCAACAAGATCGACCCCACCGAGCACGGATTCGGTCCCATTGACGAAGATATCTTTGGCTGGACGCCGGAGCAACTCCGACGCATCAAACCGCTGCCATCGTCCCTCAAGGAGGCTCTCGATGCATTGGCGGAAGACAATGCGTTCCTGCAAGTTGGGAATGTGTTCGATGACGAGCTGATCGCAGCCTGGATTGATTACAAGATGAATGAAGAGTATTATGCGGTACGAAACCGGCCGCATCCGTACGAGATGAAACTGTACTTTGGCGTGTGATGGGCTCTCAATAGCACTGGGCGCCAATGAACGGACTGACTCAGACTCTGTACACGATCGTCCCCTGGCTGCTCGGGCTGTCTGGGTTTGCCACTATCGTGGCATTGCTCACCACCATCAAGCATGCACTGGACTTGCGCCGAGCCTCGTTCTTTATCCTTCGGCAGCGCTCCCGGCGCAAGTTCCGGAACAGCCTGGCGTTGACCGCGCTACTTTTCGTGCTGACGGCCGGGATGCTTTACAGTTTGCAGGCCCAACCCGAGCCCGAGGACGATATCGCACGCCCATCTGCGGCCGGCTCGATTTCACCGACGCCGGTACGAGCAGCCAATTCCATCTCCATCCCGCGTGTTACCATGTTCCCCACCCAGACGGCGACTGTTGCCCAATCCCAGAGATTGTCTCCAACCGCGCCGTTTATCCCCACCAACACTCCCACCTCTTCTCCCACCCCTACCCCAACTTTCACCGCCACTCCGTCCATCACCCCGACACCCACCACTACTCCCACCCCCTCTCCCACCGTCCCGGTGCTGGAGGCCATCCTCACCCGGGTAACTCCATTTGCCACCCTGGCGGCGCCGGCGGAATTGAGTGAGCTGACGGTGAGCACCGGCATCCGGTTGAACGGAACCTCCATCAATCCAGGCACCGAGTTCGGAGAGGGAAAAAGTGCGCTCTATGTTGCGTTCGACTATGGTCGAATGGTAGATGGCCTCCTCTGGCGGCACATCTGGTTCCGCGATGGCGCCCTGGTCGGCGGCGAGACGCGGATCTGGGAGTGGGGTCCCCGAGGCCGCAGCTACTTTCTCCTGCGTCCAACAGGTGGATTCCCGGCCGGACAGTATGAGGTGCAGCTCCTTCTGGAGGACGAGGTAGTACGGACGACCCGTTTTGCCGTGATCAATTAGCACTTGTCAAGAAATAACTTCCCGTCTTCGATAGTGAATCACGGGTAGAGCGGTCACAAAAGAAGAGTTGTTTCTGAAAAAAGTATGTGGTAGACAGGCGGATAAAGGTCGATTCGGGTGCCGAGTCCCGCCCTACGGTTGGTGATAGCGGGTTTCCGCCTGAGCCATCACTCCATTGATGGCGGTGGCGACTCGATTCCCAGCCGCTCGCGCGTCCTCTCGGCGCGCCACGGTCAGCGGTTCACCAAAGACAATACAAATCCGGCTGCCGGGGAAGGGGATGGAGTAGCGATCCCAACGGGGTATCTGGACGCGGGATGGGGTGTAGACTCCAATCGGGAGAACTGCTGCACCGGAGCGTCCCGCCAGAAACGAGACCCCCGACTTTGGTACGCGAGAAGGACCATCCGGGCCATCCGGGTTGATGTAGATGTGCAGCCCGCTCTCAAGTCCTCGCACCAACTGCAAAAGGCGCCGTGCCGCCACCAGCGATTCTTCCTGCATGCTGACAGCAAAGGGCCTTGAGCCCATCAATTCCACCCATCCAGCCAAAGACTCTCCGCGCCAGTCATCGGGCACAATGACCATCATGTTCGACACGGTGCCACCATAACGACAGAGGATGAACCCGCTAATCATCATCGTCACGCCATGCCAGGAGGCCCAGATGACTGGCTGGCTGGCCGCCTCTAGCCCGTCCAAGTGTTGCTGTCCGTAGACCTGGTAGCGAGCAGTGTGGTGGACAGCTTGCGAGGCCAGATAGAGAATCCTTGCACCTAGCCAGCTCTGCAAACTCATTATCGATTGGTCAGCCCCCAGCCCGCGCGAGCCACGCCCAGGCCCACGTAGCTGAGAACAACGGTCAGAGAGACCAACTGCGGTGAGAAACTAATAGAGAGCAACGTACCCAGACCCAGCACGACTGTGGTCGTCCTCTTTCGGCGCAGCACCGAACTGAACGAGTAAAAGCGAACCCGGCTGATCATCAACATCGCCAAAGAGAGCGGCAGCAGCGCCGTGGCCCACACAGGGAACAAGCTGGCAGCATAGTGCAAGTCAGATAGTCCAGCCAGCGCCAGAATCGCGCCAGTGACGGTAATGGGGAGCCCCAAAGTATACTCTTCCCGGCCAGTTTTGATCGGCTGCAGATTAAAGCGCGCCAACCGGAACACTCCGGCAACAGGAATAGGCAAAACAGCCACCAAGCATACCAGGCTTGAGAGTTGGTGCAGGCGCAGGAGTTGGTATGCAAAGAAGGTCGCCGCCACCCCAAAACAGACCATATCAGCGAGGGAATCGAGTTGCACCCCAAACCGTGAGCTGGTCTGGGTAGCGCGCGCAATCTTTCCATCTAATGTGTCGGCCAACACCCCGACAAGAATCAGAGTGCCCGCCCACAGCAGATGCCCCTCAAGTACCAGGACCATGGATACCATGCCGGCGACGAGTGTACCAATCGTAAATACTGAGGGGATCAGGGGATATGTTTGCTTATTCATTCGATTTCATCTTCCTCGAACGGTGGCCACAGCGCCACCACAGAGTCCCCGCCCCGAACCCGGTCACCGAGCTGAACCAGCAATTGTACGTCAAGCGGCATAAAGAGATCAACACGGGAGCTGAAACGAATGAGGCCGAACCGCTCACCCTGCTCCAGGTATTCTCCCACAGTCGCATAACTCACGCAACGCCGGGCCACCGTGCCCGCTATCTGCTTGACGAGCACCCTCCGTGGACCAGCCTGTAGCCCCAATAGGATGTGCTCGTTGACCTCGGATGCTTCCGAGCGGAAGGCTGGCAGGAATTTACCGGGATTGTGACGCAAAAGTCTGATCTCCCCCGCGACTGGAGAGCGATTCACGTGCACATCCCAGATCGACATAAAAATGCCAATGCGTACAGCCGGGCCCAG
This sequence comes from Ardenticatenales bacterium, assembly GCA_030667645.1. Taxonomy (GTDB): domain Bacteria; phylum Chloroflexota; class Anaerolineae; order Promineifilales; family UBA4811; genus GLR113. Next base: position 15,870 of record DAOUVM010000008.1, read on the forward strand.
GATGAAGATGGGTTCGTCGACGACGTCGATGGCAACCACTTTGCCATCGGCCGGGGAGATGACTAGATCCGCCTCGCGGCTGGTCGGGATGGCGCGCTCTGGATCCCGGAAGAAATAGAGAACCAATCCCCACAAGGGCAATACCACCAAAAGCACCGCTCTCCCAAACGGCCGGGGCAACCTTTTGCACACGCAGAGCGCACCGGCAAGGATAGCAGTGCAGATCAGAATCGTCCCCTCGCTTCCTCGAGCGAATACTTTCAGCACAGAGTTTTCCTATCAGGGGCTTGGCGTAGCCGCTGGGTCGGGCGGGGCGGTGGGCTCGGGAGTGGGAATCCCCTCCGTCCCAGGCCCATAGTTGTATACGGCCTGCCAGGGCAGGTAGTGACTGAGAAACGTGTCTTCTCTGACCAAGGATCCATCTGCCGCGCGCACCACCCGCTCAACACGCACGTTTGCCCCGTCGGCCGCCCAATCCACTTGCTTGATCTCGCCGAGCGCCAGTTCAGGGTCTTCTTCATAGAGATCAGGAGGGTGCGGCACCACGTCGGATACCTCTGTGCTGCCCTTTTCAACCACCCGGCCGTCGCTGGTGGAATAGAACTTGAAGGTTAGGCGTTGAGCTGACTCGTTGGTGTAGGTTTCAATGAGCAGATAGTGGGGCGTGTCGTTCTCAAACAGGAAATCAATGTCGGGGTAGAACACAGTGGCATCCATACCGGGACCTTCGCCATGTTCATAGTAGCCCACCCGGTAGCCGTGTGGATGGCGCTCAAGGACGGGAAACCCAGCGTAAAAGGCGGCCTGAAATGCGGTCGTGCTCACCTGGCAGACGCCCCCACCCACTCCCTTGATCGTCCGGCCTCCGAAAATGATCAGGCCCTCCTCGAACCCGGTCTCCTCGCTCACATCGCCAAGATACTCGTTAAAGCTAAAAACCTCCCCGGGCGGGATCACTATCCCCTGAAAGCGCGACGCGGCGATCCCGACGTTGTGCACGCGAACGGCTGATGAACCGGTGAACAACGTGATTCCCTGGGAGACCAATTCGGTAATCCCCAGTTCTTCGGCAGTGGCATCCTCGCTAACGATCGGTTTGACCCACTCTATGACCAGCGGGACCTCGCGGTCGTCGGATGTCGCCCGAACCAGTATCTGCTGCACAGTGGAAGGTACATTCAACTTTCGGGAGGGGGTGCTGTTTTCCAGAACCTCCAATTCCCCGGTCTCGTCGTCGAAAACAAAGCGGGCGTCGGCTGACTCGGTCTCTAGGAGAGGGACCAGAGGCTCCACCCAGGCGGTGAGCGCGACCTCGTCAAGCCGGATGGAGTAGCGAGGAGGTGTGGCGCTCTGATCCAGCTCTAGAACAAGCAAATCCACCAACTCTGCTCGGGTGAGTGTGCGGGATTCAGGGTCACTCTCGAGTACGCGCTCGGCCAAAAAGACGGTGATCGGTCGGCCGGTGAGTCGCTCTGCTTCGTCCAGCACATCGGCAACGGCCTCATCGCTGACATCAGGTCGCGTCTCGTCAATGAGCAGGTCGATCTCTGCCCCCATAAATGCATCCAATAGAGTGGCCACCTGGTCATAAATGGCTGCCAAGTTCATCTGCCGGCCGATCTGACTAGGAGTGGCGATCAGTCTGTCTTCCGCAAAGACGATGCCCGCCTCCAAGACCGGCCGGTAGATCTCCAGAGCGATTGCTTCCAGAAAGCGGATGGCCGCATCATCGTCCAAGACGACGATAGGTGATAGCGTCCGGCCGTTTGAATAGGTATCAGCCTGGGTCGCCAGGTTGTCCCAGAGTGTATTACCCCGGCCGATCTGGTAGGCTGATGCTACCGTGGCTTTGACGTCCAGAGTGACCCCTAGTTGGGCAGGGGTGGCAACCCAGCTCTGGCCTGTTCCCGGATCCCGGAAGGTAAACGCTGGCTCTTTTGGATATGGGAAAGCAGTTTCCAGAGCATTCCCGGCCTCTTCCCAGTCCATCCCACCCAGGTCCACCGCCCAGATCACGACGCCAGGGTAGATGCGATCCTGATGGATTCTCTCAAAGTAGGCAACGCCCAGGACGGCCGCTCCCAGAATCACCGCGACGGCCATGGTGGGGAAGAGAGAGAACCCGATCAGGTTCTTTAGTAGAGATATGATCCGATCTGAACCGCTGTTCTGTGCTCCGCTCATCAAAGCCATTGCCTGTCGAACTCCTCTCCATATGAGACGGAGTCAGCCCGGCCAAAGTTCCTTGCGTCACGCTAGCAGAGAGCCAACGAAACCGCAACCTGCGTGAATTATCATGCAGGCTCAAGCACGCGTCAAGGGTGCCTGGCGAGTGTCGATGA
>DAOUVM010000249.1 GCA_030667645.1 Ardenticatenales bacterium
AGAGATCGTCATTCAGCAGACCGAATCCGCCCGTGCGGCCGAGATAAGCAAGCAGATATGGCTGGCAGCGACCGACATCTGGAACGGACAAAAAGAGTTGGCGGCACACCGCCTAGCGTACGTGCTCACCCAGACGCCGGATTTCCCGGCGGTGGCGGCAACGTACCAGGCGGTGATCATCACTTCTACTCCGACGACGACGCCCACGCCGACGCCGACACTCACGCCGACTCCGTCCCCGGCCCCCCAAGACGCGTTTGCCGAGGCGGAGGAGGCCTTTGTTCAGGAAGAGTGGGAGCCAGCGATCGCCAAGCTCCGTTTTCTGCAGGTGCTGGACCAAACCTACCGGGCGCACGAGGTGGAGCAGATGCTGTACACGGCGTATCTCAGCCTCGGAGTCGAGCTACTGGAGACCGATCGGCTAGAGGAAGCGCTGTTTCAATTGAGCCAGGCACAGGGCCTGCAGCCGCTCCCGGCCGATGTGATTGAGGAGCGAGACAAGACCATCCGCTACCTACGTGCATTGAGCTACTGGGGCGTGGATTGGGACCGTGCCATCGAAGAGCTGGAATTGCTCACCTATGGAACGATCAGTTACCGCGATGTGTTTCACCGGCTGGTGACGGCGCATCTCACCTACGGTGATGCCTGGTCCGAGATGGAAGAATGGTGCCCGGCGGCTGAGCAGTATGCCGAAGCGGTCCGGCTGCTGTACGATGCGGCGGCGGAGGAGAAACGAGCGAGCGCTGCAACCCTGTGCCAGTCAGCCACTCCGACCCCGCCGCCAGATATCATCACGGGCACGGTGCCTATTGGGCCGATTGCCGGCTTGACAACCGGCAAACTGGCGTACACTGTATTCAACTCTATCAACGGATTGTACGACCTGATGGTCGTCGACGCGGCCAATCCCGTGCCGGTCCGCTACTATACTCACGTGGGGCAACCATGCTGGAGTTGGGACGGCGGTGAGCTCATCTTCAAGTCCTGGGCCGAGGATGGCCTGCTCACTATGCCGGCCGGCGGGGGAGGAGCCCTCTATGTCCTGGATGTTGCTGCCAGTTATCCCTCATTTGCGCCTGATGGCGGCCGGATAGCATACTCTCGATTGGCCGATTCCGAGGAGTGGCAGGTCAGCGTGACCTCATTGGATGGGAGCAGTTCGCCCCAATTCCTTGCCACCGGGCAGTACCCCATCTGGGGGCCAGGTGGGCATATCGCCTATAATGGCTGCAGTCCTGACGGCAACGAGTGCGGGATCTTTGTGGACAACCCGGACGATGGCGAGCCCGCTGCTCGACTCACCGGCAGCTTGCTGGACGTGCCCATTTCCTGGTCGAGCGATGGGATCAATATTGCATACATGTCCACATATGACGGGGACTGGGACGTATACAACGTGAACATCTTTGGGGGTGTGACTCTGTTGACGGATAACCCGGCCGTCGACGCGCTTCCAGCCTGGGCGCCAGATGGCAGTGGCCTGGCGTTTATCTCTGATCGAGATGGGGGCTGGGGGATCTACCTGATGCGGCCCGACGGGAGCGAGCAGCGCAAGATCATTGATCTGGGAACACAGCACCATAACTGGACCTCAGAGCGGCTCTCCTGGGGGCGTTGAGCAAACTGCTCTCTGGCAAGCTACCGGCTGGCCGTTGGTCGGATTGCCCTGATGGTCGGGTCCGGCAGGGTCGCACAAGGTGGGAAAAATAAAAGTGTCGCTTTCAGATTTCGTGGTATTAGGGGCAGATTGTGATGCCCAGGCCCGACTTTTTCCGATCCTACGCGTTCCTGTAGACCACGATTCTTTGCCAAACCAGTCTCTCATTCCCGTCAGCGCATCGCCCGGATTGCCGGCCGGCCGATCGGAAACCGTGACCATGAGCGGGTTCTGCCTGGGCGAGGTGGGTCATGGTGGACATAACCTCTGGCCATGACAATTGGAGCTATTGACCTGAACACTCTTGCTGCCTGGCTCACATTGCTTGCCTATGTGGCCTTTGCCACCGCGCCCGGCCGGAATGTGCTGACTCGCTTGAGCAACCGCCTGGGCGATCTGACTGTGGGGCTGCTCTTGATACCCTACTTGTTGGCAGTTGAACTGCAGCCGGCCGCGATCGACCTGGCGCGGTCTGTGGTGTTCTTGGCCCTGCCCACCCTCTGTCTGCGCCTGAGCGTACAAGGGCATAGAGTCAGGCCCTTTGGGTTTCTCCAATTGCTGGCGATCCTGGCGATCTGGGCGCCGGTGGAGATGGATCTGTTCCTGCTGGTAGTGGATCTGATCGTGCCCGGCGCGGACCTGGGCTCGCTGCTATCCGGTTTCTACCTGCTCCCCGAGGTCGAGTCGTCGCTGCTGCCGGGAATAGCGCTGCCCATCCATACGTTGACGGCCGTTCTGCTGGCGCTGTTTCTGTTTCTGGTGCATCATCCCCTGGAAGGGGTGGGCTTTACAGTGCGCCTGGGCTGGGGAGACCTGGGAGATGCCCTGGCCGGGTTGGCGGCCTTTGCCGTGGTGGGTCTTCCCCTGGGCTGGTGGATGGGCTTTCTGAGCTACAATCCGACCCTCCCCGGGCTGTCCGAGATGATCGCACGCGTGGTGGGTGGGTATCTGCTGGTCGCGCTGGTCGAAGAGGTGCTCTTTCGAGGGGTGATCCAGAACTTGCTGGGCAGGTGGCCAAAGAGCGATCGAACAGGGTTGTTCATTGCCTCGATTATCTTTGGCCTGGCACATCTGAACAACGCCACCGAGGGCTTTCGGGTTCCCAACACCGCCTATGTGGTGATGGCCACCCTGGCCGGGTTGGCCTACGGCTGGGTCTGGATGCGAACGAGGAAGGTGACCGCTTCTGCGATCACGCACATGCTCGTGAACTTGATCTGGGGCACGGTGTTCCACTAGATTGCCGGTCGGGAGGGTATGTCTCGAGCGCACAGAACCGTGGCCGCCACGACGCCAAGCCGATTCCCCGCAGTGGCCGGCTGGTGCTGGAGGCCTGCCCAGACGTTGACTGTTGTACCGGGCAGCGTCGCCGGGTGATTGACGACCGCATTGAGGCCCGCGAGTATCTCAGCATGACGGTTACAGTTGATCATGACGTCATTGATTGTGGTCCGGCCGCTCGCTTTACTCAGCGGGTCACGGAGTTGATCGAGGGCGGGTACGGCCTTGATGGCCGGCAGTGACCGCCGTGCCTCGTGCCAGCCGCGAGGAGCCCGCATAGGGAAAGGAGAACGCCTATGATCGGCCCACGGTCCAAATCGATCGGTGAGGGGAGTTATGAGCAGTTCGCTCACCGGTACGCGGCGCGGGCAGACGCCAAGGCGCACAACGCCTACTATGAGCGTCCCGCCACGCTCTCGCTGCTGCCGGACGTACGGGGCAAGCGGGTGCTTGACGCCGGGTGCGGTCCGGGCATCTATGCTGAATGGTTGCTCGATCACGGCGCGGAGGTCGTCGCCTTGGACGTGACACCGGATTTTGTCGAGATAGCCAGGCGGCGGGTAGGTGACCGGGCCGAGGTCCGATGTGCGAACCTGGAGCAGCCACTTGATTTCGCCGCCGATGCATCTTTCGAGCTAGTAGTGTGCCCGCTGGTGCTGGACTATATCGAGGACTGGTCTCCGGTGTTCGCCGAGTTCCATCGCGTGTTGCGGCCGGGGGGCGCCCTGGTGTTCTCCTGTGGGCATCCCGCTTCCGATTTCTTCAAGCATTGGAGCACGGGTAGCTATTTCGACATCGAACTCTGCGAGTGGACGTGGCGTGGCTTTGGCGAACCCTACCCGGTGGTGAAATCCTATCGTCGCCCGCTCAACGCCATCATCAATCCACTGTTGGCGGCCGGTTTTGAGCTCGATGTGCTGCTTGAGCCGCAACCGGTGGATGGATTCAGAAAGGACGAGACGCAGGCGCATCACTATGATGAGTTGATGCGGGAGCCCGGTTTTCTGTGTGTGCGAGCGCAGAGGGGGCAAGGCGAGATTCCTGCGGAGGAGCATGGGCGGTGATGACCATGAGGTCGAACCGTCTTGAAACGCACGTCAAACCGGTTGTGTTCGGCGCCTTTTCCTGATTGACCTGGCCAGCCTTTAAGATTGGCACACCCGCGAGCAGCGCGCCCCCTCCACGAATCCGACTAGAAAGAGGTTCTCCCTGGGGGAGCTGCTGCCGCCGCCCACTTGGCCAATCTCTCCCCTTGCAGAAAGGGCCATCGCAGGTGGCGCAGGAGAATAGCGGCTCCGATGTGGCTGCCCTTGCCGGAGATTTTCAGCAGCCGATACTGGCTGCGGGGAGCCAACCCCAGCGCTCGGTCGCAGCCCGGCCGGGCCACCACCTACCACAATGAAATCATGATGACTGCGCTCGGCGGTGGTCTGAGCCTCAACTCGGTCGCCACTCCCGCATTTGACAGCTTGACCGGGATAAACCGATGACTGAACTCAATCGTGGAGATGATTCGCTTGCCGCTGTTCGTCCGATCTACCTACCCATGTGCGCCAGTGGCCTCCTGTTCGAGGTCCAATCAGTTGTAGACGGTTTGATGTTTGCCCAGGAATCGCTCACTGTGGCGCGGCTGAAAGCCTGCTAGCGGCCGCGGCGTCCAGCAGCCAGATCAATTGCCCCACCACCGGTCGGATCAGTTGCGCTGGGTAGTTTCCATTGG
>DAOUVM010000103.1 GCA_030667645.1 Ardenticatenales bacterium
ACTATGTCGGGCACACCACCAGGGGTCGGCCCACAGTCACGACGGTAGCAGAGCCTGTCGGCCAACACATCGCTCACATGCTCCGGGCCACAGATGGCCTTCAGACGCTCCAGCAATTCAGCCATAGCTGCTTGTGTCTCCCAAGTGAGGCATTCCTCTCTCGCCGTTGTCGATACTGCTCTCCCAACCAAGAAACGGCAGGGGCGACAGCGGGCCTGGCCTGCACCACATGATAATGATCACCATCCCGAACCTGGTCCCTCCGAGCACGGACACGCGCAGTCCAACCCAGGGTGAGCCACCCAGAGGCTCTGAACAAGCATGCTCCCTCGACACTTCCAGAGTACGCCATGAGCGACTAGTCGCGCCTGATCGTGCTGTGCCGCGCGCGGGCGTACAGCTCGCGTCCCGCTGCATCCGCCTCTTCCAGCAACTCACCCTCGTCCACGGTGACAACCTGCCGCTGGCGCATCACGACCCGGCCGTCAATGATCGTGTCGCGCACATCGGCGGCACGAGCGCAGAAGACAAGTGTTTGCAGGATATCATGAACAGGGCGGAGATGGACGGCACTCAAGTCCACGACGATGAGATCGGCCAGCCGGCCAGGGTCCAGCATGCCCGCGTCCACCCGGCAGGCCTGTGCGCCACCCTCGGTGGCGGCCCAGAAGACATCGGTCGAGGTGATGACGGCCGGATCGCCGGCCGCGACGCCCCCCAACAGCGACGCCACTCGCATCTCTTCCCACATGTCCAGCAGGTCATTGGATGCGCAGCCATCATTGCCCAGCGCAACCGCAACTCCGGCTTCTTTCAGGACCGGCCAGGGCATGATTCCATCGGCCAACTTCATGTTCGATTTGGGGCAGTGAACGACGGTGACCCCTCGCCGGGACAGGAACTCGATCTCGGCCTGATTCAGATCCACACAGTGGACCGCGCTGACCCGTTCACTCAGCAGACCTATCGCTTCCAACCGTTCGACCGGCCGGAAGCCATGGTTCCGTTGTGCCTGCTCCACCTCGCCGGCCGTCTCGCTGACGTGGATGTGGATGCCCACGTCATGCGCATGGGCGGTCTCGCGCACCCACTCTAGCAGGCTGTCGCTGCAAAGAAACGGAGCGGATGGCCCCAGGCTAACGGTGATGCGGCCCCCAGTGTCGTGCCATCGCTCCAGGTAATCCAGCGCTGATCGTTTGAGTACGTCGCTCTCTGTCATCACGCCGGCGGGAACCCAATCGTCGGCCAGCGTAATCGCCCCTACCCCACGCAACCCTATGTCGTCCCAAGCTTGGAAAACCGCACCGGCCGCGACATCCATGTTCTGACAGCAGGTGGTGCCAGCACGGATCATCTCCAGGGCTCCCAGGGCCGACCAGAGATAGGCCGGCCGCTGGTTGCCGGCCTCTTTCTCCCGCATGATGACATCCACCGTGGGAAACAGCACCGCGTCGCACCAGGGAACCAGGCGCAGTCCTGCCCCCACACCCTTGAGGAAGTTCTGGTAAAGGTGCGTATGAGCATTGACCAGGCCGGGTACGACGGCGCAACCGGTGGCATCAATGACCTCGGCTCCCAGGGGGATGGATTGGCCGGCGCCGATGGCGACAATACGGGCTCCCTCCACCAAGACATCCACGTCGCGCTCGACGCGGTCGGCGTCACGGAGAAGGAACTCGGCATGGCGAATGAGTAACGTCACTTAGCTCTCCTTCACCAGAATGAACAGATGTCGGTGACATCTGTTCACCAACTATAGCAAGAACCAGCCACCTTGTCAATGGCGAAGCGAGAGAGTGTAGAAAAACAAGCGCGGCGCCGTCCCCTCTGCAGTTCCGCTGCTGCACAGGAAAGCTGGCAGGTGTGGCAAAGGGGGCGCAAAGCGCCCCCTTCGCCACACCTGCTTCTCTCTCCCGTCGCCGCAGACCCTTTTTCAACACCCTCCAGCGACTCTGCGAACAAGCGCCCGCCCCCCCCCACCCTGCCCCTGAGGTTCATCAGCGAGGCGGAGTGACCCCTCGGTCAGTTTTCCTCAGATGTTCGGCTGTTGATCAAGAGGAAAGGTGGCCCGTCTGATGTGCCACCCAGTAAAGCACGACCCCTTGCTGATCACTATGCACAGAAGGAGCCCTTTTGTGCAACCGTGGGCCACTCTTGTCTCAGCTACTCCGTGGCAGCGCCAGGCCAAAGATCGCGCCGGCGCCAGGCACGCTTTCAGCCCAGATCCGGCCGCCATGTGCCTCAACCAATTGCCGGGCGATAGCCAGGCCCAATCCAGATCCACCCCTGTCCCGCGCTCGCGATCTATCCCCACGCCAGAAACGGTCAAAGACCTGAGGCAAATCGGCCGGCGATATGCCGGGCCCGGTGTCCGAGATCTCAACGATGAGTTCGTGATTGGAACGCGCCTGAACCGTCACCGCTCCCCCCTCCGGCGTATGTCGGATGGCGTTTGCCAGCAGATTGGACACCACCTGTCCCATGCGCTGGATATCGATGAGAATTCGAGGGATGCCGGGTGCGGCGTCCACTGTAAGTGTGATGTCCTTGGCCGCCGCCAGGGGATGGAATCCGGCCACGATGCGCTCCAACCAGGTAATCACATCCACCTCGGTTTTCTGCAGCCTCAACTGTCCCGCATCTGCCAGCGCCAGGGTGCGCAAGTCCTCTACTAACCGGCCAAGCAGCAAGGTCTCATCGTGAATTGGGGCCAGGTGCTCTGCATCGGGGGCAAAGATGCCGTCTTGGATGGCCTCCACCTGACCCCGGATAATGCTGAGGGGCGTGCGCAGTTCGTGAGCAATGTCGGCCGTCATCTGCCGGCGAATCCCGTCGGCCCGCGCCAGATGATCAGCCATCTGGTTAAAGGTGACCGCTAGTTGACCGATTTCGTCACGAGAGTAGACGCCCACGCGGCGGGTCAGGTCCCCAGCGGCAACCCCCTCGGCCGCGCGGGTGAGCTTGCGGATCGGCGTCGTGATCCGCCACGCGAGGACGGTCCCCAGCAGCAGAGCGGCCACCACAGCCCCCAACCCACCCCAGACAAGCGCCTGGTTCACCTGTCCCATGTATTCTTGTTCAATGTGTCCCAACGCACCGGTCCACGCGTTGGAGACTACCAACGTGCCCACTGTGGTCCCTTCCACCTCGATGGGAAGCCCATTGACCAGCACATCCCGATCAAGCTGCCGTCCCAACTCTCTGCTAGAAGCACCGGCCACAATGCGGCCATTGGCGTCAGCGAGGTAGAGTTGCCCGACGCCGCCACCCCGCCCCTCACCTCGCCCTTGCCCGGGCCCTTGCGCCAGGACCTGCGCCGCGCCGCCCCAGTCACCCTCCGCGGTGTAATAGGCCGCCAATTGCCCGGCCAGCTCTTGTGCATCGGTCAATTGGCCCTGAATCACATAGTGGCGGAACCCGGCCGTCGTCGCCCGATTCGCCAGCAGAGCCACCAAACCGACCCCTACCAGCGCTACCAGCAGAAAGGCAACGGTCAGCTTGAACCAGAGACTCTGAAAGCGATGCGAGAGTTGGACAGCCTTCGAATTGAGGGAAGGGCTCTCTCCACCGTCCACCGCCTACTCCCCGCCGAACTTGTAGCCTAGCCCAAAAACAGTGAGAATGTAGCGCGGTTTCTTGGGATTCTGCTCGATCTTGCGCCGCAGGTTCTTGATGTGGACATCCACGGTCCGTTCATAGCCCATGTATGCTTCTCCTTGAGCTGCATCAAGCAGATCCATCCGGCTCATGGCGCGCCCCGGCCGGGACATGAGCGCGGCCAAGAGACCGAACTCCATTGGCGTCAGATCAATCGGCTCGCCGGCCAGGGCGAAGGTGTGTGCATCCTGGTCAAGGACCAGGTCACCAGCGCGGAGTACGTCGGGCACGGCCGGGGCCTGGCCCGCCCGGCGCAGCACCGCCCGGACCCGTGCCACTACCTCGCGGGGGCTGAACGGTTTGGTCACATAATCATCCGCCCCCAACTCTAGCCCCAGGATCTTGTCCATATCCTCGATGCGGGCGGTGAGCATGATGATGGGGGCGTCGTTCTCCCGGCGAAAGCGACGGATGAACTCCCAGCCATCCATTTCCGGCATCATCAGATCCAGTATTACCAGGTCTGGTTTCTCGTGGCGAGCGGCAAAGAGCGCCTCCCGGCCGTCGGGCGCAGTCACAACCCGGTAGCCGGCATCTTCCAGGTAGGCTCGGAGCAGGTTCACAATCCGTTTCTCATCGTCTACGACGAGAATTGTCTTTTGCGGCATGGGAATCCCTCAACCCTATCACGAAAATTACCACCAGATCCTATTGTACCGGCATGTTGTGAAGAAGTCATGAAGCACTGGTGGAGAATCCATAGAGATCAGCAGGCGGCGATCCTGCGCAGCTTGCTGCGCGGTTCATCTTATCCTGGTATTATGGTTTTCGTGGAGGGTCGACAATCCCCACATTCCGGATAAAGTATCTCCGACCCATCATGTGCCGAGGTCGGATTCCGTCATCAAAAACGGGAGACGCACAATCCCCTGGGACCAGCGCGATCTGGGAAAATCATTGCTCATGCCAAGAAAGCGCTGCTGCCCAATCCCGAACTGGTGGCCATTCGTTGCGAACTCCTGCAACACGATTTGGCCCTGTTGGAAGCGGTGGAGCACCACGTCGGCTCCCTGGCAGCGCGCGAGATCGCCTTGTTGGACCAGACTCCCTATTCGATCTGGACCAAACTCAAAGGGCTCTCTCCTATCCAGGTCGCCAGCTTGGCCGCCGCTGTGGGTGACCCGGCCCACTATGGCTACGCTTGCCAGGTGTTTTGTCGTTCTGGCTTGACCAGCGGACGCGATGACTCCGGCGTCCGCCAACGCAAAGGGAAGGGTAAACGGGTGGACAAAACCGGTGATGTCTATTTGCGCCGCGCCCTCATCAATGCGGTCGCTACGCTCTTGGTGCATCAGCCCATCTTGGGCCGATACACTTGCACTGCACGCAGGTGCATGTGTTATCATCAACTCAAGCAAACAAACCTGCCGGCGTCGCCCGAGCGGACACAGCTCGCCGGGCGACGGGCATCTTGCGGGCCACGCTCCGTGATCAGCGTCCGGCTACCTTGATTCTCAAGAGAGGTGTGACCATGTAGATCCTGCCTCCATTCGCGTCGCAGGCCAATCCCTGCTCTGATCATCCTGTCCGCTGAACATCGTCCCGGTTCAGTGCGCCAGGCGGGCCGGGGGCCGGCCGGTTCTCTCCTTGAGGCTAACCAGACCCTCGGCCCGTGGCGCTGACACTCTGGATGACGCTAGGTGAGCCCCTGCCGAAGCAACTGGCGCGCTCGAATACCAGAATAGGGATAACAGCGTCCGCCGCTTCTCCGACGCGGCCGTCTCGGTGCAGGCTGGCGCCCGTCCTTTGGCATTGCGCGCCAGCGAGGAACACTCACCGGGGAAGAACCGCCGCGAGAGCACATCTGAGAGATGAGAACCCAATCACCAACAGTTGAGGACTCCCTATGGGCAGAAGAATGCCAAACGTCATTATCGTCATCCCAACCTACTGGACGTGGAGCAGCCAGCGGCCAGATGGGCCCGTTGAGGCCGTTTACGACCACCCCACGCCCCTGGACGGCGAGAGCACGCTGCCGAGGTTGCTGGAGAGCTTGGGCGCGCCCGGGGGCCCAGAATTTGGCGTCCTCATCCTCACCGCCGTAACCCATCCCGAACTGGAGAAAGCATCCGCTGGCCGGGTTGCCAGCCTCATCGCCCCTTTCCGCGCCCAGCACCCCATCGCCCAGGCAACTGAAGCTGACGCCGCCGCTATCCGCCGGCGCCGCCCCAGCCTGGCCGCCCACGTCCAAATGCGCAACTATGCAGGCGTGCGCAACCTCCAACTGCTGCTCGCCCACGCCCTCGGCGCCGAGGTGATCGTCGCCCTGGACGACGACGAGACCGTGGCTCCCGATTATATCCAAACTGCGCTCCACTTTGTGGGGCGCGAACATGCGGGCGAGCCGGTGATGGGCGTGGCCGGCTTCTACCTCGACGCCGAGGGCAACGTGATGCTGCCGGAGCGGCCGCGCACGGGCAACATTTTTCTGGACAAGAGCGCCATCATGAACGACAGCACGCGCGCGTTGCAGGCCACGCCCGGGCGGTTGGTTCCTACGCCGGTAGCGTTGGGTGGGAACATGATCTTCCACCGTGACCTGTTCACCCGGGTAGGGTTTGACCCGGGCATCACGCGGGGCGAGGACATTGACTATCTGATCAACGCTCGACTGTCCGGTCACCGGTTCTGGCTAGACAAGGAACTGCTCATCACCCACCGGCCGCCGGAGGCATACGGCGCTCACCCCTACGCCAAGCTGGCGCAGGATGTCTGCCGTTTCGTCTACGAGCGGGAAAAACTGCGGCTGGCCAGCATGGACCCGGCGCAGTTCGACCCATACCCCGGTCGCTTCCTGTGTAACGACCTGGAAAGCCACGCGTTGGCGGCCCTGCAGGCCCAGGCCACGCCGCAAGCGATGGCGCGCTTTGGCTCTCCCCAACAGGTTGTCGCCACTGCTGCACGGCGGGCACGCGAGGCGAGCCCACGCTATCTCGAGTTCGCTGACCGGTGGCCGAACCTGATGGAGACGGTTGGACAGGATGCAGAACTGCGCGAGCGGATACTTGCGCGCTTTGAGCAGCCAGCCAGAGCATAGTCAGCCACCGTAGAGTTGGCCGGATCATAGCCGTCTAGGCCAGTATGCAGTCCAATCCAAGCTCCCCACCACCCCATCCCGCCAGTGACCCACTGCGAAAAACCAACAACCAGCAGCTTGACAGGATATCCCCCGTATACCGTACTGTAAATCAAGCGGTTGCATTGAAGTTGCATTGGCTGTGGTGCAGAGGCGTCCACTGCCATCAAGGGCATTGCCGACAAGGCAAGTGTCTCTACTTCCACCGTCTCGCGGGTCCTCAATGACCGCCCCGGCATCAGTCCCCAAACCCGCGTGCGCGCATTGCAGGTTGCAACGGGTTGAATTACTCCCCCTCTGCAGCGGCCGTGACCGGCAGCCCACACGCACTCCTACTCCACCACCCACAATCGGGCAACGCATCTGCAATGCACTCACCGGCTGGCTGCACTGACGCGGCCACCTGAACGGTAGGGCAAGCGCAGCAGCTTTGTGCCTCGCCCTGCCGCTCCGTCAATCCCGGCCGATGGGCGTCGCGATGTGTCCGGTTTCGGCCGGGTACCGCCTGCCTGACCCACAATGAAAGATGGAATCGCCGCCTGGCGATGACGCCGGGCGGCCGCGCGATCGTACTGTCCGCGCGAATCGACATCAGGTGGGGACGGAAATGGGAAAGGAGGGAGCCCGTCCCCGCTTTCATCAGATCTCTATTCCCACTTCACAATCCGTTCACACCGCCTTGATACACTGCGGCCATCAACACTGTGGTTGAGTTTGGAAACCGATATACACACTAGAGGAGTAGTAACGATGTTAAAAAAGCTAACACTTTACGGATTGGCGACCATGTTGCTGGTGGCCGCGGCGGTCGGAGTTTACGATTTCCTGCGCGGCGACTCTGCCCTCGCATACCAGGGCGTCAATGATGACACGCCGCTGGCCGCTGACGGCAGTGGGTTTGATAGTACTCGAGGAAATGCAGGCACAGCCCAGCGGAATGACGCGCCGCTGGCCGTTGGCACCAACGGGTTTGACGATGGTACCCGGGGCAAAGCAGGCGAAGAAAGCCGGGGCATTGCCCAGGCAAATGACATGGCCGCCAGCGGCGGTGGGTTTGGTGATAGCACCCAGGGGAATGCCGGCACAGGCAACCGAGGCGCTGGCCAGGCGAGTCAGACGGGCGACGCGCAACCCCAGGCGCTGGTAGACGAGTGGCTTACCGTCAGCGGCGTCATCGCA
>DAOUVM010000073.1 GCA_030667645.1 Ardenticatenales bacterium
AGGTCCAGGTTGGTTTCGCGCAGCGCAGCCAGTGTCTCTGCCCGCCAGCGAATCTCTATCTCTGCTTGCACGCGCTCGGTGATCTCGTGAAAGACCAAAAGTCGGCCTTGGAGGCGGCCGCGCCGGCCGGATAGAGTCGAAATGCCCACGTCGTAGTGGCGTGCTGATTCGCCTTCTCCCAGGACGATATCCACCTGGGTCTCGTCCGCATCGCGGCAGCATTGAAATAGCTCTGTTTGGTCGGAAAGCACCTGGCCGATGGGCATTCCGATCACCCGCTCGGCGGCAAGGGCGATGATGCGCTCGCCGGCCGGATTGATGTCTACGATCCGGTCCAGCGCATCCAGCACCAGCGCGCCGTCCCGCATACCCTCAAAGATGGCTGTCCGCGCGGCCGGCATGATATCCAGCAGCCGGAATCGAAAAAGGCCCCAGGCTAGCAAGAGTCCTGCAAGGGTAAAGGCAAGCGGAGTCAGATCCAGGTCGGAGCTCAAGCCCAGGATATACAGGGCATTCCCCATCCATGGCAACAGCACGCTCGCCAGCACAGCAACTCCTTGCCGACGGAACAATTGGGGAGAACGAAGAACCAGTTGGAGAATCAGCACCGTGCCGAGGCCAAGGAGTGCGTAAGAGTATGCAATGTGCAGCCAGAGTCCCGCCCCATAGGTGTGGTGTAGCACCGGGAGCGAGCCGGTGGTGACCAATGCGGAGCCAGCGTAGAATAGCTGGTGAGTGTCGTTGGTCCAGACCAGCAGCAACGCAGCAACAGGCTCAACAGCGAGCAGGGTCACGTTGCGCCGCGTCAACCAGTTTCCCCGGCCGGTGTATTGCAGGGCAAAAGCCAGCCAGATGGCCGGCACGCTGGCCACCCCCAGATACTCTACCTTTACCCAGAAGAACTTGGTCGGCAGATCCGGGGCGCCCAGCTCCAGTGCGTACGCCAGTGACCATTGACCGGCAGCCAACATCAGCAGAGCAAGCAAAGCTGCGGCAGGGGCAGGGCGTCGCCGCCAGCCGAACACCGCCAGCGAGACAGACAGGGCGGCCGTTGCGACCAAGATCCACGCATATGGGGCGTTCATCCAGGACATCTTTCCGCTTCCCTTGGACCTGACCTGCTCTTTCGGTTGCTTCCCGGGTCCGTGCCCTCAGCCACCAGGAGAATTCGCGTGCCCGCAGTGCTTTCTGGAAACCAATTTGCAGTAGGATTGGTGTCAGATCGGCCGGGTCCTCCTGTAGGGCACAGCATGCCGCCAGCATCGCCTACATCCGGTGTCATTGTAATCGACACCAGCCATTGAGGTCAAGGGGGCGGACCCATATCATATAGAAAAAGCCCGGTCATCATCGGAAACCGGGCTTGAAACGAGCAAGAGAGAGCGTGGGCGGTTGTCTCCGGCAAACCCTCAGGTGGCCACAGCGGCACACAGCATGGCAAGAGACGGCGCCCGGTGCTCCGCGGTTCGAATCAGCCGACCGTCAGTTTGGCTTTGAGTTCGTCCAGCTTTCCAGCCACGCTATCGTCTACGATCTGGCCGCCCACCTGGATACTGACGCCGCCCAGGATGGTGGGGTCGGTACGGAATGAGATTTCGATCTCCTGACCCAGTTGCTCCACCAGCGCCGCAGTGTAGCTGGCCTGTTCCGTCTCGGCCAGCGGAAGGGCGCTGGTCACGATGGCTGCCTTGCCCTCCAGTTCGGCCAGCGACTCTGACAGGGAAATCTTGCCGGCCTTGATGCCGCTGAAGAACTGCTGAATCATGGCAAGCTGGCGCTGTTCATCCAGTGTTTCACCGATGAGCTTTGTAGCAGCGGCGATGGCCAGGGCGCCGACTTGGCCGCGCATTTCGGACAGGATCTTGTCGCGTTCCAGCTCGGCATCTTGTCGCGCCTGGTCCAAGATCTTGCGGGCTTGGCCTTCTGCCCGCGCCTCAATGTTGGCGCGGACCGTCTCGGCGCTGGTGTTGGCGTCGGCGACGATCTGCTGAGCCTTCCTGCGTGCCTCTTCAGTGATCGTGGCGGCGTTTTCGTCGGCCCGAGCGCGAGCCTCCTCCGCCGCCCGCGCGTCCTCTAGTCCCTTGGCGATCCGCTCTTTCCGCTTTTCCAGCATATCCAGAATGGGAGTATAGAGGAACTTGCCCAACAGAAAGGCGAGCAATGCAAAGACAACGATCTGCGACAGGAGGTAGATGGGGTTGATACCCAGTTTTGCTAGAGCTTCCAAGATGACTCCTCCTCCGGCGCCTAGACGAACTTGAGCAGTAGAGCCACAACCAGTGCATAGATGGCGATAGCCTCTGCAAACGCGATGCCGAGAATCATGTTGGTTTGAATCTGGGGTGCAGCATCGGGGTTCCGGCCGATTGCCTGCATAGCGCCCATGGCCAGCAGTCCAATCCCTATGCCGGGGCCGAGAGCCCCGAGGCCAATGGCAAGACCGGCCGCGAGTTGCTTGATGGCTTCGTCAGTGATTTGCATGAAGGTTTCCTCCTAGAGACCATTCTTGATAGCCTAATGACCTTCACCATGGGCGGTCGTTGCCGCGGAGATGAAGACAAAGGTTAACATCATAAATACCAGCGCCTGGATGGCGCCCACAAAGAGTTCCAGACCGTAGAATATCATCACGCCGGGAAAGAAGAATGGGATCAGGAATCCCATCACGAAAAGCAGCACTGCTCCGGCAAAGATATTACCAAACAGACGAAAGGCGAACGAGATGATCTTGGCGAATTCTGCGATCGCCTCCAGGACACCGACAAAGGTGTCGATTATTCCCATGGGGTTTCCTTCGCCAATTCGCTTGGTCTGGATGAACTTTCCAAGGTACCCGTTCAGTCCCAGCGCCTGGACGCTAAAGACCTGGGTCATGACAACTGAGATTAGTGCCAGCGCCAGTGTGGTGTTCAGGTCTGTGTTGGCGGCCCGCAGAAAGGGCACCAACACCCATCCCTCTGCCTGGTGGCTTTCTCCACTCTCGCTGTGATCGGACTCGGCCGGTTCGACGGCCGGCCCTTTCAACATGCCGATGGGGCCAAGCTCAGAACGTTGGTATGCGGTGATTCCCTCTTCGTGTGGGTGCTCGAGCCAGCCGATGCTGTCATAGCCGGGGATGAGTGCCATCCAGTTGGCAACCAGCACAAACAGAAAGATCGTTGCACCCAACCAAAAGACCTTGCGGGCACGGGTCCCGAGAATGCCCTCAGCCAGGCTATACAACCCTTCCACAATCGCTTCCAGTAGATTCTGCAACCCAGAGGGGATCATGGCGGATTTATCACCTGAACGCAGCTTGCGGGTGCCAAAAAAGGCTAGTGCGACGAGAATCACATCCGCCAACAGTGTTGTTAGCAGCGTATTGGTGAAACCTGTCTTAAAGCCCAGAATCTCTGTTGTTGCTGTGATCGACTCGGCCGGAAGCAGAATCGTAGGCAGCACGGGTTCGGGCAGCAGGGTGCCGATGCCAAGGTTGGCCAGAAAGCCGGAACTGATGAACAACAACAGACCGACAATGAGCACGAGAACGACATAGATAAAACAGCCCTTTCGTGACACTCAGTCGCTTCTCCTTTCCTCAATCGAGGCGTCGTTGACAGCACCCTCGCTCAGGGATTCATCGCCAGCGGACCGGACACCTGCTGTGGCGGTCAGCGCAATCCGAATCAGACTGTACAGGCTGATGGGGATACTAATCAATGTCAGCGCAACTGTCAACGTCGGCCGGGTATCCAAGAGATTGTCCAGCCACAGCCCCAACAGCAGGGCGCCGACGACGATGATGGTGGTGACGCAGCCTACCTGAGAGACGGTGCTCGCCAGCGCCATGCCAACCGTGTGGGAGGGGCGTCGTGAATTGGAACTGGTTTCTGATTCCACTGGGTTCCCTTTCCGGACCGCCGCCCCTCATTAGAACAGTGCTGCCGCTGCCTCGCTAGCCCAATGGTAAAGCGGGGTCGCGTATACGCCCAGGGCAACGATGCCGGCGACACAGATGGCCACCGCAAACCCATAGGAGCGCGGAACCGGGATGGGAATGGCTTCCACTTCTGGTTCCGCCCGAAACAGATAGATGACCCTGATCACCATCAGATAGTAGTAGAGCCCGACGATGGCATTGAGCACGCCGATGATGGCGAGCCACGTCAGATTGGCTTCTACCGCAGCCTGGAATAGGAAGAACTTGCCGAAAAAGCCCACCAGAGGCGGGATGCCAGCCAGGGAAAGAAGGCCAGCCATCATTGCCAACGCCAGGTACGGAGAGCGCCGACTGAGCCCAGCATAATCCTTGATCTCGTCTGAGGAGGACAGGTTGGAAAAGAGGATAACGATGGCAAAGACGGCAAGGTTGGTGAGGACATAACCCGCCAAGTAGAAAATGGTTGCGGTCGCGCCCACGGTTGTCAGGGCCACGACGCCCATCATGGCATAGCCGGCGTGGGCAATGCTAGAGTATGCCAGCATCCGCTTGATGTTGGTTTGCCAGATAGCCAGCAGGTTCCCCAGTATCATGGTGCCCACTGACATGGCGGTTAGTATCGGGACCCAATCATTGGCCGCGTACGCCATGCCAACCGCGCCCGCCAGGAAGAAGCGCAGCAGCACCGCGAAACCGGCCGTTTTCGAGGCGGTCGAGATAAAGGCGGTGACCGGCGTGGGCGCGCCTTCGTAGACATCGGGGGCCCAAAAGTGAAAGGGGACGGCGGATATCTTGAAACCCATGCCTACGATGACGAGCACGGCCGCCACCAGCAGCGGCGCGGCCGGACCACCCATCGCGAACACCTGGGCGATCGTATAGATGTGGGTTGTCCCGGTGTAACCGTAGAGCAGGCTAAACCCATAGAGCATGATGGCGGAGGAAAACGCCCCAAAGAGAAAGTACTTGAGACCGGCTTCGGGCGATTTGGCGTCGCGCCGAAAGTAGGCTGCCAGGATGTAGGCAGGTATGCTGGTGGTCTCGAACGCCACATAGATCATGATCAGGTCGGTGGCGCTCGCCATCAGGCTCATCCCCAGGGTGGAGACAAGGAGAAGGGCAAAGAACTCGCCGCCACGCAGCTTTTCCACATCCACTGAGAGGAGGGAGGTGATGGCGGCCGCCACCAGGAAGATCGTCTGGAAGATGACCGCTGCCATATCATGGCGGATCATTCCGCCAAAGGCAGAACTCGCTTCGCCTTCTGGGTAGCCCAGGGTGAGCAAGAGGGCAGTGATGATGGCAAGACCGCCAGCGGTCAGAAACCCCAGGTTCCGTTTACGGGACTTGGGCCAGACCAGGTCGTAGATCATGACCAGGAAGGCCAGCAGTACCAACCCAATCTCGGGAATGATGGCCAACAAGTCGGCAGGTTGTATCTGGGTGAACAACTACACACCTCCCAGCGTTTGAACAAGGGGGGTCACCGCAGATTCTATGAGAGGAGCCATGATCTGCGGATAGACACCCACGAAGATAAGAATGGCAGCTAGTAGAACCAGGGCAGTCTTGTCGAGGGCGGTGGATGGCCGCATATCGTGCCATTTTTCTCCCTCGTACTTGCCAAAAAAGACCTGCTGGACAATTCGCAGAACATAGGCCGCTGTGATGACGATTCCGGTGGCGGAAAGCACGGCGATTATTCGATAGTAAGGCGCTATCGTCTCTCCGGCCTTCCACACCCCCATAAAGATGGGGAACTCGGCCGTAAATCCGGAAAAGCCCGGCATGCCCATGCTGACAAGACCGGCGATGATGAACGCCATGGCTGTCCAGGGAAGCACCTTGGCCATGCCACCCAGCTTGGGGATCTGGCGGGTGTGCGCCCGGTCATACACGATGCCGACGACTGCAAAAAAGAGCGCTGTCATGATGCCGTGGGAGAACATCTGCATCCCCCCACCCACATAGCCCACAGTGGTCATGGTGGCAAAGGCCATGGTCACCAGCCCCATGTGGCTCACGCTCGAAAAGCCAATGACGTATTTGAAATCTTTCTGGACAAAGGCAACGAGAGATCCATAGACGACGTTGACTATTGTCAGGACTACGAGTAAAGGAAGCCATTGCTGCGCCCCGTTGGGCAGCAACTGGATGCCAACCCGCATGGCAGCGTATGCCCCCAGCTTCATCAGCACGCCAGCGTGGAGCATGGAGACGGCCGTGGGGGCAGCCACGTGACCATCTGGAGACCAACTGTGCAGGGGCCAGATGCCAGCCAACACCGCAAAGCCAAGAAAGACCGGCAGGAACCAGAGCTGTTCAAAACCCACCGTGGTGCCAAGAAACTGTACGTCGACGTTGAACATTCCGGACGCCGCCATCTCTGACATCCTGACCAGGTCAAAGGTCCGGTGGCAGCCGTCCGCATTACACAATCCGGCCGCGTCAAGCGCAGCCATATCGGGGATATAGTAGATTGCCAGGATACCGACCAGTGCCACGACGCTGCCGGTGAGCAGGTAGAGGGTCAGCTTCATGGCGGCGTATTCCCGAGTCACCTTCCAGCCCCAGATGACGATTAGTATGTACATTGGAAAGACAGCCAACTCGTAGAAGAAAAAGAGTTGGAAGAGGTCGAGGCTAATGAATACGCCAAACACACCGGTGACCAGCAGCATCAGGAAAACAAAGAACTCACGGGGGCGGTCGTCGATTCCCCAGGATATGAGCACCCCGGCGAAAATGACCACCCCGGTCAGCGCGAGCATCGCCAGGCTGAGGCCATCAGCACCCATGTAGAACGAGATGCCCAGAGCCTCGAGCCATGGGAATGGCCCAAAAACGAATTGGAGCTTGCCAGCCCAGGTCGTCGCCGCCTTGGCCGCCTCGATATCGTAGGCAAAGTAGGCAAAGATGGAGAGGGCCATGCAAACAAAGGCCCCGGCAGCCGCCGTCACCCGCACCTCTGTCTTTTTCTCTTGAGGAATCAGCAGGAGAATGATGGCGGTTAGCGCCGGCGTGAACGTGATGACTGGCAAAATTGGAAAATCCATGCACACTACCTCTCATACCTACTTGTTCAAGAACAACTCATATTCTTGTGGCCGTTCAGCACTTGATTCACCAAAAGTCGGGAAGTCATTTCTCATCAAGTGCTTGGCGTTCAGGCTTTCGAGATCTGGCAAAACTCGAAAGTCTTGTCCCGGCCGGTGGCCGGGACATTCCGACTATCCAACCAACCTGGTGACCGTCGCGTTGATCACCTCCACTACCCAGCGGGGCCAAAGACCGATGCTCAGCATAAGCGCCATCAGCGGGTAGACGACCAATCGTTCTCTGACGGATATCTCTGATACGCTCTTCCACTCGAGGTTGAGTGACCCGTGCAACACCAGCTTGAGCGCCTTGAGCAGATAAGCGGCGGTCAATAGCAGGCCGATCATGGTCAGAGCTGTGTATATCGAATAGACGTGCCACGACCCACGAACAACCATGAACTCACTGACAAAGCCGTTCAACCCTGGCAGTCCCACCGAGGCCATCGCACAGAAGAGGAGAATGCCTCCATAAGCCGGCATGATGGTCCAGAGTCCGCCGAACCTGGTCAGGTCACGCGTGTGGGTGCGCTCGTAGATCACCCCGACCAGGAAAAAGAGGGCTGCCGCCGAGAGGCCATGGTTGAACATCTGCAGGACTGCGCCGTTGAGGGCGATGATAGCGCTTTCCGCCCACCTGGGGTCGGTTGAGCCGCCGGCTCGGGCAGCGACCGCAATCCCCAATACCACGAACCCCATATGGTTCACAGATGAATATGCAATCAGTCGCTTGAAATCCGTCTGTCCGTAGGCGGCGAATGCGCCCAAGATGACCGAGATCACCCCTAACAGTCCCAGGAACCAGGCTGCGTCGTGTGCTTGCTGGGGGAAAAGCGGCAGCACAAGCCTGATGAAACCATAGGCGCCGAGCTTGAGCAGCACCCCGGCCAGGATCATGGATCCGGCGGTGGGCGCCTCGGTATGTGCGTCGGGCAGCCAGGTGTGGAACGGCCAGAGGGGAACTTTGATGGCAAACGCCAAACAAAACGCCCAGAAGCTGATCGTTTTGACCGTGGCCAGTGGGATGCCAAGGATTCCGGTGGTGACTGCTGGCCAGGCAGTAGCTAGCTCGGGGATGCTGAATGTTCCGGCCGTTAGACCCATCACCTGGATTGCCAGCAAGAGTCCCAGGCTGCCCGCAACGGTGTAGATGATGAACTTGAGCGAGGCATACTTGCGGTTGGCACTCCCCCACTGGTTGATGAGGAAATACATGGGTACCAGGCCCACTTCCCAAAAGAGGAAAAAGATTACCAGGTCCAGAGATAGAAAGACACCCAGCATCCCCATCTCCAGCACCAGGAAAAGCGCCATATACATCTTGACGCGGTCCTTGATGCCGAATGACGCCAGAATCGCCAGGGGTGACAGAATTGTTGTCAGTAGAACCATGCTGACGCTGATCCCATCCACTCCCAGGTAAAAGGTGGCGCTTATGGGAGCGTACCAGACAACCTGGTGCTCAAACTGGTAGCCGGGCACGCCGATGTCATACTCGAACCAGAGCAGCAAAGAGAGCGCCAGCGGAATCAGACTGAACAGCAGGGCTGTCCAGCGAATGAGCTTCTTCTCGTCGCCAGGCATCAGCATGACAACAGCCATGCCGAACAGCGGCGAGAACAGGATGAGCGTCAAAAGGTTATCGAGAACAAAGTCCATCTAGCACTCCCTCGTATCAGCGGCTGAGGACAAAGATCAGCAGGTAGGCAAAGGCACAACCGATCAAGAGCGA
>DAOUVM010000095.1 GCA_030667645.1 Ardenticatenales bacterium
ACCGACCGCACGATCGGCCTGGAAACGGCCAAGGCGACCGAATTCGAATGCTTTGCTGCGCTCTGGGATGCCTTTGTCCAGCAATTGGATCACATGATCGACATCAAGGTGCGGGGCAACAATGTCATCGAGCGGCTGTACGCTGCTCACTTGCCCGTGCCGTTCCTCTCGCTGCTGATCGACGATTGTGTGGCCGCCGGCCGTGATTATCACGACGGCGGAGCCCGATACAATACGTCCTACATCCAGGGGGTTGGGCTCGGGACGGCCACTGACGCACTGACCGCCATCAAATTCCATGTGTATGACCGGGGCACCGTGTCGATGGCTGATCTGATGGCGGCGCTGCGGGACGATTTCGAGGGGCACGAGCCGCTGCGCCAGTACCTGGTGAACAAGACACCCAGGTACGGCAACGATGATGATACCGCCGATGCGATGATGCAGGCTATCTTTGAGGCATACTATCACGCCGTCCACGGTCGTCCCAACACCAAGGGAGGCAGCTATCAGATCAATCTACTGCCCACGACGGTCCACATATACTTTGGCTCGGTCACGGGAGCGACGCCCGACGGCCGTCGGGCGGGCGGACCGCTGTCGGAAGGTGTCTCGCCGGTCCAAGGGGCCGACCGGCGAGGCCCGACGGCCGTCATCAGGTCGGTTGCCAAGATGGACCACGTTCGTACCGGCGGCACGCTACTCAATCAGAAACTCACCCCCCAACTGCTGGCGGACGATTCCGGGCTCTTGAAGCTGGCTCACCTGGTGCGCTCCTATTTCAAGCTGGATGGGCATCACATCCAGTTCAATGTGGTGGACGCCGCCACACTGCGGGCGGCCCAGAGAGCGCCGGAAAAACACCGCGACCTGATCGTGCGCGTCGCAGGCTACAGCGATTACTTTTGCGACCTAAGCGAGGCGCTCCAGGACGAGATCATCTCTCGAACCGAACACCAATCATTCTGAACCGGTGGGGAGAGCCCCACCGGCGACGTAAACGAAATCTGGCACCGCAGGCAAATCGCAGCACTGGAAGTGCAGGGTTCCGCCCACTGGAGAGGGGGCAAACCACCACATGGGGCATATCAACCGGCGCCTCTTTGTACTTGATCAAACACAACCTGGCGGTTTTATGATCGCTCTACCCGTGAATCACCACTGAAAACGAGAAGTAATTCCTCAACAAGTGCTTTGCCTGCCACCTTGACCCCGCGCCCTTTGCAGATCACGCCAGAAGGGTTTGTAAAGAAAGCTCTCCTCACCCAGTTCGCAGAGTTGCTGGAACATCGCTTTCGTCACCGTGAAAGCAAGGATCTCCGGCGGTAGATGCCGGCGCATGGCGATATCGGTTGCGCCTATCAACGCTCGCGGGGAATCGAAATCAGAGAAGAGTGGCAGCAACTCCATGCAGCCCGCACCGAAAGGCGCGATCACCGGGGCAGGGGACCCTGGTGCGTGATGATAATGGGCGCCCGTGATGAGCATGGTGAGCTGATCTGCGTTCACGTAAAAGGCCACGGACTTGAGATATGGATACTGATCCACTCTCAGTGGGCCGATGAGGATATTAGAGTGTTCCGGCCGGTAGGGTTTCTGCCAATCCAGCCACTGATGCATCAGCTCGTGGGATGCTTTCAACCCTTCATCGTCCACCAGGAAACAGACAAAATCCTCGCGGGGGCGGGACGATATTCCCCAGAGCCAGTTGCCCGCCCCGCTGCACCCAAAGTTGTCCGCGGTGAGGCAAAGCGTCTCGCCCTTGAGCCATCTATCAAAAAAGGCGAAAACGCAGGGCCGCGGGCCGGGACGCGGTCTGACCAACGGCTCAAAGGGGGATGCGTCGGGCGCATCGTAGATTCCTATGAGGGGGATGTCGACGTCGATTGCCTGCAAGAGAGCGATTGGATCGGGTTGCACGGTCATCTCCTGTCATCATCTTGTGGCTCATGGCCTTGGTGAGGAAAGGAGTAGGCGCAGAACCTACTTGCTTCTCATCACGCCGATGCCTCTTCCATTCAGATCGAGCCGCCCATCTGCCCTCCAAAGGTTCCACCAGATCCCGGCTCACAAGACCAACAATACCCTGTACCGACGCGGTGTCAAATGCGCCCCCTGGGGGTGTCGAAAAAAAGATCCCTGTGTCCCTATGTCTCCTCCAGCCGGGGAGGGACTGTTTTTCTCCCATACCCTCATCCATGATCGGGGGAGATGCTTTCCAGACTTGAGATTGCATACCAATTCCATGTTCTCTCCACAGTTTCTCCATCGCTGTGTGCTATCCTATAGTCGATTATCGGAAAAAAGTTACCAACCAAGGAGGTATTTCAGTGAAAATGTTGTGGAAAATCATGGCCATCGGCGGGGTTCTTCTCGCTATCCTGGCCTTGGGAACCGCGGTAGTTCTCGCCCAGGAACCGGAAGAGGCGCCGTTCTCTGATGAGGATGGAGATGGTCTTTGCGACCATTGTGGGGAGGTGCCGGACAGTCTGTTGCGCAAAGGCCGCCGGCCAGGTCAGCGAGGGTCAGGGATGATGGGCTTTCGCTCCGACGGCTCGAGTATGCGCGGCAGCACGATCATAGCGACGGCCGCCGATCAATTGGGGATGACGGTGGAGGAGGTGACTGCTGAACGCGCGAGCGGCAACAGTATCGCCGATCTGGCCGGCGGTCGCGGCGTGCAAGTACAGGATATTATCGCCGCGTACCTGGAGGAACGGGGGGCCGCGCTGGATGCCTCGGTTGGGGCCGGGCAGGTCACTCGGGAACAGGCCGATGCAATCATGGAGCGGGCGGCCGAGATGGCGCTCGATCAAGTCAACCAGGCCGGGCACCATGACCCTGGTTTCCGAGCAGGCGGCGTTCCCGGGATGATGGGAGCAGGCAATTCCTCGATGCTCGAGGTGCTGGCTCAGGAACTGGGCTTGACCGTAGATGAGGTCATCGCCGAGCTCCAGACCGGCATCAGAATCGCCGAGTTGGCAGCCGGCCACGGTGTGCAGGCCCAGGATATCGTGAGTGCTTTGCTGGCAGAGCGGGAGGCGTGGCTGCTCGAGGCAGTGGCTGCGGGCCGGATCACGCAGGAGCGGTCCGACCTTATGATGAGCCAGATGGAGGAAATGATCGAGGATCACGTCAATCAGCCTTGGACAGAGGGCGCCGGCAATGGATGCGGCCGAGGCTTGACGCCGAGATCAGGCGGGCGTCCCGGATCGGGAAGCTCGAATCGCCTTCCAGGGGGACGCGGCCGGGGCATGGGGACAAGTGGCGACTGGTCTGGCCCTATGTTCCAGGGCCAGGATGCCTAGGAACTGCCCATTCCTGGGGCGAATCGCCGGCCAACCCGAGGGTTCGACCCAAGATCGGACAGTGGACCCAGGAGTGATCCTCTACTGGCTCCCAGGCCGAGGCGGGAAGGTGCCGGTGGCTCTGCCACCGGCACCTTCCCTATTCCCGCTGCCTTGACGGCTTTGGGACTCGTGTCTGAAGCTCAGGATAACGAGTTGACGGGTTGCGGGCAATAGAGTACCCTCCCGAGAGTCGTAGCATGATGCCCTTCCACAATTTCCCGGAATCGCCAGACGAGTACGGTGACCGAACCAAGGAGACAGTCAGAGCCGTGGCGTCGTGTGGGGCGACTCTCGATCTGGCGCCGGCCGGCAAGAGGTTGTGTGCGGCGTCCTCATTCGTGCCGGCCGTGAAGGTTTCCAAGACCAATCAGGAACCATGAAGACTATCTTGATAGTGGATGATGAGCCGGAAATCATCCGGGTAACGAGGGGTTACCTGGAGCGGGCCGGCTTCCGAGTAGTGGCGGCGGGGGACGGGACGGACGCTCTGGCTGTCTTTCGACGGGAAGAACCCGATCTTGTCATCTTGGATCTCAATCTGCCGGCGCCTCCCGACCAAGAGCCCCTGGATGGCTTGGATGTAGCCAGAGCCATCCGGAGGGATCGTGGTCGGTCCAGCACCCCCATCATCATGCTCACGGCACGCGTCGATGAGATGGATCGGGTCATCGGGCTGGAACTGGGCGCGGACGACTATGTGCCCAAGCCGTTCAGTCCACGAGAACTGGTAGCCCGCGTGCGGGCCGTGCTTCGCCGGGCTGCGCCCAGCCCGGACAATGGCGGTCTTATCCGTGCCGGACAGTTGATTGTTGATCCCGGCCGCCGTCTTACCATGATTGGCGGGAGGAGCATCGAGCTGACCCCAACCGAGTTCACCTTGCTGCTGACAATGGCGAGAGCTCCAGGCCAGGTGTTCAGTCGCGCCCAGTTGCTGGACGCGCTGGGGCCAGACCACGAAGGGCTGGAACGGACGGTTGATAGCCACATCAAGAACCTGCGGGCAAAAATCAGAATCGCCCCGCGACAGTCTGAGCTTATCGTCACGGTCTTTGGCGCGGGGTACAAGTTTGATGAACAGGATTAGGCGGCGACTCCTGTCTATTGGGCTCTTTGCCAGACTCATGGGGGCATTTATCGTCATCGTCCTCGTTGTGGGCGTCCTGGTGACCTGGCTGGCCGGCCGGGCTACCCGCGAGGAATTCCACCTCTATGTCACTGAGGCTGATCGACTCAGGGCAAACCGGCTGGCGCCCCTACTGGCTGGCTATTACGAGGCACGCAACGGATGGGACGGCATTGACGACGCCTTGGCCATCCGGCCCCTTGGCCGTCCCGAGAATCTCGCAGAGGCGACTCAATCCCTGCCGGGCCAAACTGAGGAACCATACGGCCGGTATGGCATGATGGAGAGAATGGCCGGGGGGATGGGTGCGATGGGGGGGATGGATATGCTGCGTGTGCTGGGGACACGAGCCATAGTAGCCGACCCCAGCGGGGAGATCGTCGGCGACACCGCCGGCGAGCTGACCGGCCGGCAGGTCGACGCCGGCACGCTGGCCGCCGGCGCGCCCATCTGGAGTGGGGAAGAACAGATCGGCACCGTGTGGTTGACATCTGGAGAGCCGTCGACGGCTCAAAACGATCGATTCCTGGCCAACGTGAACAAGGCAACTCTGCTGGCGGCGTCGGCCGCCAGCGTGGTGGCCCTCATTCTGGGTGGTCTCATCACCTGGGGGGTGACACGCCCGATGCAGGAGTTGACCCGAGCAGCCGAGGCGATTGCGGCCGGCGATATGAGCCGGCGTGTTCAGGTCAAAGGGGCTGAAGTCGGCAACCTCGCCACGGCCTTTAACAAGATGGCGGCCGAGCTAGAGAGGGCTGAAGCGCTCCGCAAACAGATGACGGCCGATATCGCCCACGAACTCCGCACGCCTCTCAGTGTCATTCGCGGCAATGTGGAGGCGCTACAGGATGGGGTCTTTCCGCTGACCACCGAGGCGCTGGAACCTATCCAGGCCAAGACAAAGCTCCTGTCCCGACTCGTCGAGGACCTCCGCGAGTTGGCACTGGCGGAATCAGGGCATCTGCGCCTGGACCGCGAGGCAACTGATCTGGCGGCACTGACCAGGCGAACTGTGGCCGCCTTTCATGCTGCGGCCGAAGCGAAATCGATCTCGCTTGAGGTAGCGAGCGAGTCAGAAAAGCCGATGGCGCATGCTGACCCACAGCGGATCGAACAGGTCTTGGCGAACCTCCTCTCCAATGCGCTCTGCCACACACCGGATGGGGGCAGCATCGCCATCCGAGTCTGCTCCGGCGAACCCAATTGGTTGACCATCAGGGTCTCAGACACTGGTCCGGGGATCCCGGTCGACGCGTTGCCCAATATCTTTGAACGCTTTTATCGGGCAGACAGAGGACGAGCGCGCGGAACGGATGGGGAGGGAAGCGGCCTGGGCCTGGCGGTGGCTCGCTCCATTGCCGAGGCGCATGGAGGCGCCATCGGCGTGGACAGCCCCCCGGGCCAGGGGGCGAGTTTCTGGTTCTCTCTGCCGCACTCGAGCCACTAACCTGCTGAATGGACCCGTGAAAGGCTCCACCTGCATTCAAATTGCACACCTCCTCCACAGGATCTCCACACCCTATGTGTATGATCTATGCTGCAAAGAAGCCGCTCCCACAGGCGGGGACACGAGGACAGCTTGGCACTTGTCAAGAGCTAACTTCCCGCCTTGACGGCGAATCGCGTGCACTGTACTGGGCGCACCTGTCCTGGACCGGCACGTACGGTGTACGGCACAGTTTAGAATGGTCACAAGAATGCAAAGTTGCTTTTATCAAGTACTGAGGAGAACGCGATGACTCGCAGAAAGGGCTTTTGGATTGTATTCGTCGTCGCTATCCTGGCGGCGGCCGCTGCCGTGGCCTACTACTATGACAGTGTGTACCTGCCCTCCCTCGCGCCCGAGGACATCCCGGTGCAGACGGCTGCCGTTCGCCGGGGCCAGATCGTGATCTCAGCCAGCGGGGTCGGAACCGTGATAGCGGCGGCCGAGGTTGACCTGGGTTTCCAGGGGAGCGGGCTGTTGACAGAAGTGTTGGCAAGAGTGGGCGACCAAGTGCAGGAGGGTGATGCGCTGGCCCGGCTAGCTGATACCCAAGCCCGGCGGGCGGTCGTCTCCGCCCAATTGCAGGTCCTCCAAGCTGAAGAGGCCCTCAGCGCGGGGCTGGACACTGACCGGGCGGAGCAGGAGGTGGCGCTCGCAAAAGCCAACCTGGCGATAGCCCAACTCAAACTGGACGATCTACTCGGTTGGACCCCAGATGAACGGACTGTGGAGCAAGCTCAGGCCAGCCTGGAGGCCGCCGAGGCCGACTATGAAGCGGTGACGAGCCGGTCCGCCTACGATGTCACCCTGTCCGCTCGCATCAGCCTGGAGCAGGCGCAGCAAAGCCTGCTGGATTCCCAGGCTGTCTATGACACCGCCTGGGAGCCGGCCCGTGACTGGGAACTCTACATGACTGAACCGACACTCACTTCTCCGGATGCCAGGGTGGCAACCGGGCCTTCCATGTCCGATCGGTTGGAGAACGAACGGGCTTCCGCGGAAAGGGCGCTGGAAAGGGCGCAGCAAAACCTGGAGATCGCTCAGGCTAACTACAACCTGGCCTGGGCAGGAATCAACGACAGCGACGAGCTGAACGCGTGGAACAAGGTGCTGGACGCCCAAACCGCGTTGGAGGCCGCCCAAACCGGCCCCGATGAACTGGAAACCCAATCGGCCCAGATCCAGGTCCTGCAGGCAGAGATTTCGCTGACCCAGGCACAGGCCGAGCTAGCGTCGAGCACGGAACCATTGGAACTGGCGCTGGCCCAGGCCGAACTCAACCTGGAAATCGCCCAAGAAGACCTGGAGGGGACCACGTTGCGGGCGCCGATGGACGGAACGGTAATGGCTGTATCGGCGCAGGTGGGCGAGAGCGTGGGAGGCGCGGCGCTGGTCACCATTGCGGACGTCAGCCAGCCGACTCTCGAGATCTACCTGGACGAAACTGACTTGAACAGCATTGGAGTCGGTTTCGAGGTGGAGGTGGTCTTTGACGCGCTGCCCGACGACGTGTTCACCGGGCACGTGGTGCAGGTGGACCCCGGCCTGGTCACCGTTAGCGGAGTGCCCATGGTGCGCGCCTTGGCCCAACTGGATCAATCGTCCTACGCCAAGCCGCAGGCATTGCCGATCGGCGCCAATGCAGCCATCGACGTCATTGGCGGGCGGGCGGAAAACGCCTTGCTGGTACCGGTGGAGGCACTGAATGAGATCGCCCCGGGCAAGTATGCGGTCTTTGTCATGGACCCCATGCGCGACGAGCCGGTGTTCACCCTGGTTGAGGTGGGGCTGATGGACTATTCCTTTGCTGAGATCATCTCCGGCGTGGACTTGGGTGACGTGGTCACCACCGGCATTGTGGAGACCAACTGATGGCCCGGCCGTCGATCATTCAGACGTACGGCGCACGCCAGGTCTGCCGCTTGGGCGGCAACCAGGTGGCTGCCCTGGACGGTGTTGATGCCCAAATCGATGAGGGCGAATTCGAAGCCGGCGTGAAGCTGGGTGACGTGGTCGCCACCGGTTCTGTGGAGGCCGACTAATGGCCCGGCAGCCGATCATTCAGACGTACGGGATACGCAAGCTCTACGGCATGGGCGACATTCAGGTGGTTGCGCTGGATGGCATTGACCTCCAAATCGATGAGGGCGAGTTCGTTGCCGTGATGGGGCCATCCGGGTCGGGCAAGAGCACCTTGATGAATATCCTGGGCTGCCTGGATCGGCCGACCGAGGGCCGCTACCTCCTTGG
>DAOUVM010000175.1 GCA_030667645.1 Ardenticatenales bacterium
CGACCCGTCGTGGTCACCCTTTACTCCGGACCAATCACTCTCCATCGCCCACGCCTTGGCACGGGTTCTACTCTCCATGGAAGAGCGCGGCATCGCCCATTGCGACCTCTCCGCCTCCAATTTGATCCTCTCCCCCGATCTCTCCCAGGCTACGGCCGCCCTGGTCGACGTCGAAGGCATCTACGCGCCGCGTCTTACCCGGCCGGAGCTGCCCCCGGCCGGGTCGCCGGGCTATGCACACAAGACATCCTCGCAGGGATTGTGGAATGCCAAGGCCGACCGCTTTGCTGGCGCGGTCCTCCTGGCCGAGATCCTCGGCTGGAGTAGCGCTCAAGTACGGCAAGCCGCTTGGGGAGAGAGCTACTTCCAGGCTGAGGAGATGCAGCGCGACAATGAGCGCTACCAGATCCTGATCACCATCCTACGACAGGATTGGGGAGACGCAGTCGCCAATCTCCTTACCCGCGCCTGGCACGCAGACGCCCTGGCCGAATGCCCTACTTTGGGAGAGTGGCTGGTGGCCCTGCCGGACGAGGCAGTTGCGCCAGCAGTGGAGGTCAGCAAGAAGGCGCAAAAGCCGGACGCAACGGCCGATCTTGAGATCTCCCAACTCATCCTCCAGGCGGCGCAGGCAACCAGCGACGGCGAACTGGACACCGCGCTGGCTCTGTACCGCCACGCGGCGCGCATTGCACCACCCAAACTCGCCACCGATCTCGAGACGCGCATCAGATCCCTGGAGAAACAGCAGCGGGAGGTGGCTGGCTGGGCCTGCCCCCATTGCGGAGAGCAGATAGCCCCTGAGCTGGATATCTGTCCGCAGTGCGAGCTCGGCCGGTGGGAGCCCGTCAGATCCCCAACCCTGCTCGGGACGTCAGGCAAAGGCAAACGATCGATAACCATTTTGGTCCGGATCCTTGGCGGGACGATTGTACTGGCCTCTCTGTTGGGCCTGACCGGATTCCGCCTCGGTTGGTGGCCCCTGGCGATCTGGCAGACGCCAACTCCAACCGCTACGCAGACGTCCCCTCCTACCACCACTCTGACAGTCAGTCCCACTCCAACGCCCACGACCGAGCCTACCGTAACGCAGACCGCATCCCCCACGACCACACCGACTCCGACGCCGACTGCCAGTCAGACCCCGACGCTTGCACCCGGCGACACATGGATGCGTCCCGGTGACAGAGTGACCATGGTCTACGTCCCTGCCGGGCAGTTCGAGATGGGGAGCACCGAGGGCGCCAGCGACGAACGGCCGGTGCATACCATATGGTTGAATAGTTTCTGGATTGACCAGACCGAGGTCACCAACACAGAGTATCGTCAGTGCGCTGAAACAGGGGCGTGTGAGGCGCCCACAGAGTGTGATTGGGGCATTCCAACATACGACGATGAGGCAAAGGCGGATCACCCAGTAGTCTGTGTAGATTGGTTTGGCGCGCAGGCATACTGCGAGTGGGCCGGTGGACGCCTGCCGACCGAGGCAGAGTGGGAGTACGCTGCCCGCGGGCCGGCCCGCAATACATACCCATGGGGCGACACCTTTGATGGTGAACTATTGAACTACTGTGATGCAAACTGCGAGTATGACCACCGGGACTCTGCCTACGACGATGGATACGAAATGACCGCACCGGTTGGCTCCTACTCGGACGGCGCCAGTTGGTGCGGCGCACTGGACATGGCAGGCAATGTATGGGAGTGGGCTGCGGACCGGTACGACAACGATTATTATGCAGACTCTCCCGATCGGAATCCCGCCGGCCCGCCAACGGGCGATTACCGGGTGCTCCGCGGTGGCAGTTGGACTGGCCTTGAGAGGAATGTCCGTGCGGCCGACCGTGACTATGACAGGCCCTACCCGCGTTACCATGCGGTCGGATTTCGGTGTGTTTCCAATGGCCCGGAAGGCTGAGTTCCTCGTGCAACTGAGAAAACCAGATTCCGGCCCTCCGAACCGGATGCTCACGATTATAGATTGGCGCCTCTTCTGGCAGCGAGCTGGGGCCGCAGTTCTGGGGAGCCGCAGTGAAGAGTTGCCGGAGGCCCAAGGGCAGCCTACCTCGTTATCGTGGTGATGGTATCTCTGCCGAAAGAAGCGACCGGAAACCCATCCGCGGCTAGAGGTCCAGTACAAATCAACCCGCGGATGACACCCCGCCTCGTGCGATAGGCGGTCAGAATTATCGGCAAACTCGAGACTCAGGAACTGTCCTCGTCCAGGAAAGAGACCCGGCCACAGAGATTAGATGCCTTTTCAACCACAAGCCCACCAAGAACTAACCATCGACGGCGTGCTCTTCCGCTTTGTCGAACACCCCAACGCGCCCGGTATCCCGTATGCACAGGAGGGGAATTCGGCCGTCGTCTACCAGCTTGAGGCCCAAGGAGACCGGCGCGCGCTCAAGGTCTTTCACCCTCGCTTCCGCGCCCTGCACTTGCTCTCACCTCCCGATCAGATCGCATCCCTGGCCTCTCTCCCGGGCCTACAGGTTTGCCAGCGCACCATCCTCATTCCCAGTCGCCATTCCGAACTCCTTCGTTCCTTCCCCGATCTGATCTACGCAGTTCTCATGCCCTGGGTGGAAGGATCAACCTGGCAAACGGTCCTGTTAAGCCGCAACGACCCGTCGTGGCCACCCACTGGCCCAGCCCAGGCACTCTCCATCGCCCACGCCTTGGCACGGGTTCTGCTCTCCATGGAAGAGCGCGGAATCGCCCATTGCGACCTCTCCGCCTCCAATTTGATCCTCTCCCCCGATCTCTCCCAGGCCACGGCCGCCCTAGTCGACGTCGAAGGCATCTACGCTCCCCGCCTCCCCCGGCCAGAGTTGCCGCCGGCCGGGTCGCCGGGCTATGCGCACCAGACCGCCTCGCAGGGATTGTGGAGCGTCAAGGCCGATCGCTTTGCCGGCGCGGTCCTCCTGGCCGAGATCCTTGGCTGGAGCAGCGATCAAGTCCGGCGAGCAGCCTGGGGAGAGAGCTACTTTCAGACCGAGGAGATGCAACGGGACAACGAACGCTACCAGACCTTGATCACCAACCTTCGAGCTACCTGGGGAGATGCAATTGCCGGACTGCTTGCCCGTGCCTGGCAGTCGAACGCACTGGCCGCATGCCCGACCCTGGGAGAGTGGATGGTAGCCCTGCCGGACAAAGCTCCTCCATTAGCGATCGAGGTTGGCGCGAGGGCACGGAACCCATCGCGCGCGGCCGGTCTTGAAATCTCGCCGCTCATCCTGCAGGCTGAACAGGCAGCCACCGAGGGCAGATTGGACGCTGCTTTGGCTCTCTACCGCCACATCACCCGGCTTGCCCCACCCAAACTCGCGGCGGATCTGACGAACCGCATCAGGACCTTGGACCGGCAGCAGCGTGCGGTTCCTGGCTGGAGCTGGCTCCTGGGCCGGGTGGTGGCTTTCGCATTCCTGATGGGCCTGACCGGATTCGGCCTCGGCTGGTGGCCCCCTGCCGCAGAGCCAGAGACAAAGCCAACGGCCGCTCCTGCACTGGCAGTTGCCCCTACGGCGAGTCCAATTGCGACCGCCACATCGACCGCCACGCCGGCCGATCCACCAACAGCAACTCCCAGTCCGACTCCCACAGCTACGCCGACCCCGGTGTTTGCTCTCGGCGACACCTGGATGCGTCCTGGCGACAGAATGGAGATGGTCTATGTCCCGGCCGGAGAGTTTGAAATGGGCAGCTCCGACGGCGGTAGCGACGAGCTTCCGGTGCACAGGATTTTTATGGACAGCTTTTGGATCGACCGCACCGAGGTGACTAATGCCCAATACCGTCGGTGTGCAAAAGCGGGTGTGTGTGACGAGCCTAATGAATGTGACTGGGGAGGCTCAACCTACGAAGATGCGGAACGAATGGACCAGCCTGCATTCTGCGTGAACTGGTATAGCGCGCAAGCATACTGTGAATGGACAGGTGGGCGCCTCCCCACCGAGGCAGAGTGGGAATACGCCGCGCGCGGTCCCTCCGCTAACATCTATCCATGGGGAAACGAATTCGACGGAGAGCTGTTGGATTTTTGTGATGCAACTTGCGAGTACCGCCATCGGAATCCGGCCTTTGACGACGACCATGCGCGAGCGGCGCCAGTCGCCTCGTATCCAGAAGGCGCCAGTTGGTGCGGCGCGTTGGACATGGCAGGCAACGTGTGGGAGTGGGTAGCGGACTGGTACGGCTACAACTACTATCGTGAGTCGTCCGCCCAGAACCCCACCGGGCCCTCATCCGGCAGCTCTAGGGTACTGCGCGGCGGCAGTTGGTTTGACAATGAGAGGAACGTTCGCTCGGCCAACCGGTTCTTCTACACCCCCCTCTATCGCTACTACCGCGTGGGGTTTCGGTGTGTCGCAGCCGGCCCAGAAGGGAGCACTGGGCAAACCAATTCCGCGGGCACTCCGGACATGGTCATCGAATGAGCAGCGGTCCCCTGCATCATCGATGGAGCGCCTACATACTGCCTCTTTTCACGGAAATCACGACCATTTCACCAGGAGGATATCGAGATGACCTACCAGATGATTATCACCGAAATCCATGATCGTGTGGGGCTGATAAGGCTCAATCGCCCCAAGGCACTCAACGCGCTTCACCCTCAGTTGTTGAGCGAACTGCTAGAGGCGGCGGATG
Organism: Ardenticatenales bacterium; assembly: GCA_030667645.1. Classification (GTDB taxonomy): domain Bacteria; phylum Chloroflexota; class Anaerolineae; order Promineifilales; family UBA4811; genus GLR113. The sequence goes on from DAOUVM010000175.1 coordinate 4,654, forward strand.
CTTTTGATGCCGACGATGCCATCGGTAGCGTGGTTATCGCCGGAAACGACAAGGCGTTCGCGGCCGGAGCGGACATCAAACAGATGGCGAAAGCCAGCCCGGCAGAGATGCTCGAATTGGTCTACATTGATCTTTGGGATCGATTGGCGGGGATTCGGAAACCGGTCATTGCAGCAGTGAGCGGCTATTGCCTGGGAGGCGGGAATGAACTGGCGATGGCCTGCGACATGATCATCGCCAGCGATACGGCCAAGTTCGGCCAGCCCGAGATCGGGATTGGGGTTATTCCCGGGGCCGGCGGAACACAACGATTGGCACGGGCAGTGGGAAAAGCTCTGGCAATGGAGATGGTGCTCAACAACCGATGGCTGTCGGCCCAAGAGGCGCTGCAGCATGGACTGGTCAACCACGTCTACCCAGTGGATAGCTACCTGGATGAGTCGCTCAGACTTGCTGCTGAGATTGCCAACCAAGCTCCAATCGCGGCGCGCCTAGGCAAAGAAGCGATCAACATGGCCTTTGAGACCAGCCTAGCCAGTGGAATGGCCCATGAGCGAAGGCTGTTCTACCTGCTCTTTGCCACCCAGGACCAAAAGGAGGGGATGGCCGCATTCAAGAACAAGCGCACACCGGAATGGCAGGGCAAGTAAGCCTCGGGCTGCAGCCATCCGGAGCGGCCCTCTGACGCTTTCTCCTCTGCAACCAGGCCTATTCTAGCCAGGGCACACCATCATCCCGTTTCTGCCCGACGGCACAGGATCAGCAAGGATCACAAGAGATTTCAGGCTGGAGCACCGCATGAACCCTTTTAGAATTATAGAGTTGGGCAAAGAGATACAGAGCCAAGGATTGGACTGCCTGGCGCTGGTCCCGGGGGCGAATCTCTTCTACCTCACTGGTCTTCCCCTGCGCCCGAGTGACCGGCCCACGGTCGCTTTCTTCCAACCCGGCCGGCCACCGGCGCTGGTTCTGCCCGAATTGGAGGCAGAGAATGCGGCCTGCATGCCTGACGTGCAGCTCTTTCTCTGGTCCGACGAAAATGGATACCGCGATGGGTTTCAGCGCGCCTGCACCGCATTGGATCTCGCCGGGTCACGAATTGGCGTTGAAGCTTTCGCCATGCGCGTGGTAGAGGCCCACCTGTTGGAAAAGAGTGCTCCTGGGAGTCGAATCATCCCCGCGGATGGTGTGGTCAGCGCTCTGCGGC
>DAOUVM010000037.1 GCA_030667645.1 Ardenticatenales bacterium
AGTTGCTCAACAACCACACTGCCAATGTAGCCAGCACCACCTGTGACCAAAATCTTCATCGAACTGTTTCTCCTTGTGGGCCTTTCTCAGCGGTATGCCTGTCCGCTGACGTTTTGTGGCTATCCTTGAATCCTTTCCCGCCGCCCAAACGTGGCGGCGGGACGAAAGCGTGCCAGAGATTCCCTCAATTGTAGTCACCCTCGCATGCCAAGGCAAGGCGCCAGCCTGAGCTACGAGCATGGGCGCCGACGTTGCGCGTGATGTCGGCATACACAGGATTCCTCTTGCTTCTAGTCCCATTTGCAGCGTGGGGCTGGGTAGTGAATGGCGCTATGCTCTTTCAAGGACACTGCATAGACCCATTTGTGGGTACTGACCAGCAGTGATAATATCCAAGGATCGTTTCCTGCTACTCGTGGGATGATTCTTGGGCTGTATCGAGGAGGAGTGGCGCCATGACCGACAAAATGACTACCGATGAGGCCTGGCGTCAGGTCGGCCGGCATCTGGAGACGTTGGGCGAGAGCCTGGCTGAGACCTTCCGGTCCGCCTGGAAGAGGGCCGAAGATCAACAGCAACTGCAAGAAATGCAGAGCGGCCTGGAGGCGATGGTCAGCAAGGTAAGCCGGGCAATCGAAGAAGCGGGCGCTTCGCCCGAGGCGCAACAGGCGCGCCAGGATGCGGAGAGGACGGCCGAGTCCCTGCGCACAGCAGGCGCGGATACGTGGCGGGATGCGCGACCGCATGTGGTCTCTGCCCTGGACCGGGTCAACACGGAACTCGGAAAGCTCATCGACCGGCTGGAATCGGCGCCGGATGATATGCCTGATGAACCCTTTCCGCGTGAACCGGCTGAGGAGTAAACGAAAACGCCAGGGAACACGTGCAAAGCCGGCTGCCCTGGCGACAGAGGTCCAAAGCCGCAGGGAGACAGTGATAGAACCGGCAGTCTCCTAAACTGAGGTTCAGAATTCCATCCTTCCCCCTCAACTACTTAAACGCTCGCCTGGATTTCTAGTCCCAGCAGCGGGTTGGCAGGTCGCCATGGGTTCTCCTTCGGCCGCCGTGGGCGAGTGAAGGGGGATTCCATCACTTCCCGAGGGCGTCATGGCCACGCTTTTTACGCCGACCGCCAAGCCGGGCACCCGCGCCCTTGCCCTCCGCCTCAATGCCTGGGCTGGAGCCATGGTTCTGATGCTCTCTCGCGCCGGGATTTGACGTGCACCTGGCCGTCAAGTAGAATGTCGGCGTGGATATCAAACGGCCGGTTGTTACCCTGATCACCGATTTCGGCACCGCAGATGGCTATGTGGGCGCGATGAAGGGTGTATTGCTGAGTACCTATCCCCTGATCTGGCCCGTTGACATTACACACGACATCCCCCGCCACGATGTGTATCGCGGCGGTTTAGCCTGTTCAACGCGGCACCGCTCTTCCCTGCAGGGACGACGCATCTGGTTGTCGTCGATCCAGGGGTAGGGACCATGCGCCGACCGCTGGGGGTGCGAGCTGGCGGCATGACCTATGTCGGGCCGGACAACGGAGTCCTCTCGCTGGTCTTGAGGGGAAAGGGGGAGCAGAAGGCGGTGGCATTGGAGAATGAAATGTACCATCATTCCCCTCCGTGGGGTGATGCCGCCAGTCATACCTTTCACGGGAGGGACATCTTTGCCCCGGTGGCAGCTCACCTGGCGGCTGGGGTCCCTCTGACGGAGTTGGGACCGCAGCTTACCGATTGGAAATCGCTCTCCTTCCCGGCGCTTTCTCTACGGTCGCCTCACGAGTTGGTCGGGGAGGTGCTCTACCTGGACCGTTTCGGGAACGCTGTCACTAACATTAGAGTCCTGGAGTGGGTCGGCCATGAGATGCGGTTGACGCCGGCGTTTGCCCGAGGCGAGGATGCTCCTATCGCTCTGTCGGGGGCGGCCGCCGTCGCTTGCCGGGAGCATCTACTCCCGCTTCACCGCACGTATGGTGAGGTCTCCCCCGGCGCTCCGCTTGCCCTGGTTGGCAGCAGTGGCCTGTTGGAGATTGCAGTCCGCGAGGAGAATGCCGGTGTTCGCTTCGGGCTCGAGCCAGGGGATCCAGTAATACTGACCGGCCGGAAACGGAACTAGCGATATCCGGCGGAGCCTGGAGGCTTTCGAGTACACTAGCATCTGTTAAGGAATAACCTACCGTTTTGAATGGTGATTCACGGGTAGAGCGGTCACAAAACCACCAAGTTGTTTTTGAACAAGTACAAGTGAAGGAAGAAAAGTAGATGGAACAACTGATAATCGAGGGCGGTCACCCGCTTTCCGGCACGGTCAGGCCCAGCGGCAACAAGAACGCCGCCTTTCCGGTCCTGGCGGCCTGCCTGCTCACCGAGGAGCCGGTCATATTGCACAACATCCCAGAGATCGAGGATGTGCGCTCCTTCAGGCGGTTGCTGGGCGAGATGGGGGTTGATATCGACCGGCTGTCACCAGGGAGCTTTCGCGTGCAGGCCAAAGCAATCACCTCCGCCCGACCCGATCCTGAGCTCTTTGGCCAGATTCGTGGGTCACTGGTGCTAACCGGTGCCCTGCTGGCTCGGCTGGGGCGAACATCACTTCCGATGCCTGGCGGCGATGTGATCGGACGGCGGCGTGTGGACACTCACATCCTCGCTCTGCAGGCGATGGGGACAACCGTCACCGCTAATGACACCATGCGGCTGACGGCCGATCGCCTGCAAGGGGCCGATGTCCTCCTGGACGAGGCCAGCGTGACCGGGACGGAGAACACGGTCCTGGCTGCCGTGCTGGCCAAGGGGACGACCGTCATTCGCAATGCCGCCTCCGAGCCCCATGTGCAGGACCTTTGTGCCTTACTCAATCTGCTCGGGGCACAGATTGAGGGGGTTGGCTCCAATGTGCTCACCATCCAAGGTGTTGATCGATTGGGCGGGGGCGAGTTCACCATTGGAACTGATTACATGGAAGTGGGCAGTTTCATTGGACTTGGTGCGGTGACCGCGGGCGATCTGCGGATTCAGGATGCCGGTGTGGACGACCTGCCCATGATCCAGTTGGTATTCGAGCGTTTGGGGGTGGAGATGTGTATTGAGGGAACCGACGTGCTGGTTCCAGGTGAGCAACTGCTCGCGGTTACCCCTGATCTGGGCGGTGCGATTCCGGAGATCAAGGACCACCCGTGGCCGGGCTTTCCGCCTGACCTGATGAGCATTGCCATCGTCATCGCCACCCAAGCAGAGGGATCGGTCCTCTTTCACGAATGGATGTACGAGAGCCGGCTCTATTTTGTGGACAAGTTGATCCGGATGGGAGCTCGAATCGTCCTCTGTGACCCGCACCGCTGCTTGGTGCAAGGGCCGACCATGCTGCATGGGGAGCGGGTGGAGAGCCCTGATATTCGCGCTGGGATGGCCCTGTTGCTGGCGGCGCTGTGCGCGCGGGGGACGAGCGTGATTGGCAGAGTGCGCCAGATTGACCGGGGCTATGAGCGATTTGAGGAAAAGCTGCGGGCTCTGGGCGCACACATCGCGCGCGTGAGCAACGAGAGTCAGTAGCGGCTCCTCGCCGTTGGGATTTCTGCTCATAGCACTTGTCAAGGAATAACGTGCCACTTTCAATGACGATTCATGGGTAGAGCGGTCACAGAACCACCAAGTTGCTTTCTGCAAGCTCTAGTGCGAGTGCCGATGAACCCGTGGTGGCGGGAAGACCTAACTGTGGAGCTGTTTCATCTTCTGTTAATCAGTGCTACCTAGCCAGTTTGATGCGATAGGGACTTTGCGCATGGCTCGCTGACCTGACCGGATCGAATGGCGGTCGGAACCATGGCTGACCGGGACGCGGATGCGTATGGTGGGCCTGAACGGCCTCTCGGGCGCCAAGTTGTTGTTCGTCTCCTCAAGCGGCCGCGGCAGCCGGCAAGCATGGTCCGGCCAGTATTGCCGATTGGCAATGCCCCGCTTTGCCTTATGACAACTTGGCTCATTTGACCATGCCATGCGAGTACGGTATAATCGTCGCGCTCTGATAGCCAGCAGTCAGATCCCAACGGGGCCGGGCCTTTGCGCGGCTCTGTTGCTGTAGGAGACAGGAGATGCCAAAGAGAACCTATCAGCCGAAAATCCGTCGTCGGGCTCGCGTCCACGGGTTTCGTCGCCGTATGAAGACCAAGGGTGGTCGCGCCGTGCTTCAAGCGCGTCGCCTTCGCGCACGGCACCGACTTGCGGTCCAGCGCAACCATGTCAAGAAGGTCAACTGGAACGCCTAGGAGATCGTGCCATCCTATCCTCTGGTTCTTCCTTGCGCCTGCTCCTCCGTGGAACGCATGCACCGGCTCAGACGATCGTCCGATTTCGCGCGGGTGCGCGCCGACGGCGATACCTGGGCGCATCAACTGGTTGTCTTGGCGGCAGCGCCCAATGAGCGCAACATCAGCCGGTTCGGCTTTGTCACCGGCAAGCGTATCGGGACGGCAGTCAAGCGAAATCGGGCAAAGCGTGTGCTTCGGGAGGCTGTGCGCCAGCTCCTGCCCCGGATCCCGATGGGCTGGGACTGTGTCCTTATTGCGCGTTCTCCGTTGTCTGAGGCAACGAGCGCCGATGCCAAGATGGCCATCAGCCAACTATTCAAGTGCGCTCGCCTATGGTTCTCGACGCGGGAAATGGAAGGGAGCGGGGGGAGTGCGCCCTGGCCAGCCTCCGGCGCAAGGACTGAGACGCTGGTGGGATGAAACGTTTGGCTATGGGCCTTATCCGTCTGTATCAGCTCAGCCTTGGGAGGCTGTTTCCGCCGTCTTGCCGTTTCTATCCAACGTGTTCCGAGTATGGTTACGGAGCGATTGAGAGATATGGAGTGTTGAGAGGGGGATGGTTGGCTCTGAAGAGAATTGCGCGCTGTCATCCATTCAATGCTGGTGGGCATGACCCGATTCCTTGACGGGTGATGGAACAAGTGATTCGCGCCATCGAACTGGGAGGTCGGATTTGAACCTGAAGAGGCACCGCTTTTCGTGGCCGTTTCTACTAGTCATCTTGGCTTTGCTGCTATCGGGCTGCTCCGGCGAGCGGTTTGCATCAACAAGCTGGCCAGGCGTGTTAGTTGACGGCGATTTGGCCTACGTGGTTTTTGGGCAGGAGATGTTTGCCGTGGAACCCGGCCTGCAGCGAGTTGAGTGGCAGTACCCCGGGGCTGTGGACTCTAAGAGCCCAAGCTACTATGCTTCCCCGATTGTGACCGACGGCCTGCTGGTTCTCGGTGGGTACGACAGCGTGCTCTACGGCCTTGACCGGGAGACCCTGGCTATCGAGTGGAGCTTTCACCGGGCAACCGGCCGGTACATTGGCAGCCCCGTTTTGCTGGGAGACACTGTCTTTGCCACCACCGCCGGAAACGAGCTTTTTGCCCTCAGCTTGGACGAGCTGGGTCGGATCGGCAGTGTGGAAAAGGCGGATGAGGCACGGCGATCGGCAGAGGCAGCGGCCATCCGCTGGGAGTTTGTCGCGGAGCACGGTATCTGGAGTGCTCCGTTGGTCACGGCCGATGTGCTTTATGTCACGTCGCTCGATCACCACGTCTATGCTCTAGAGACCGAAAGTGGGCGGGAAATCTGGGCGACTGAACTGCCGGGCGCCATAGCCGGCACCCCTCTCCTCTCAGATGATGGAGCCACCCTTTTTGTAGGGAGTTTCGACCACAGTTTGTACGCGCTTGATGCTGATAGCGGCCGGCAACGGTGGCAGGTCGAGGCAGAGAACTGGATCTGGGGGCAGCCTGCTCTTGCTGGTGGGAAACTGTTCTTTGGTGACCTGGATGGGCATCTGTATGCAGTTGAACCTGAGACCGGGGATGTCTTGTGGCAGGGACAGGTTGCCGACGCCATCAGGGGTGGCCCGGTCTTTGATCCGGCGAGCGGCCGTCTCTATGTCGCCGCTCGGAAGGTCGCCAACCCGGGGAACATCAGTACCAGGGGGACTGTGCTAGCTCTGGATGTTGAAACCTACCGGATTCTTTGGGAGCAGCAGACCAACGAAGCGGTTTATACCAAGCCAGCGGTGTCGGGCGAGATGTTGCTGGTGGCGCCGGCGCAGGGGAGTGTGATGCTGCACGTATATAACGCGGAGACAGGCGTCCTGCAGTGGGAGTTCGCCCCGCACCCGGACGAAGAATAGGAGGCAGTTTTGCCATGTGGGATTCTTTGATTCTCAACCCAATGACCAATCTGCTGCTGTTGCTGTATCAGTACCTGTTCCACAACTTTGCCTTGGCAGTGGCCGCTTTTACCATCGTCACTCGTCTGATTACCCTCCCTTTCACGATCAAACAGCAGCGATCGGCCAAGGCGATGCAGTTGCTGCAGCCCGAACTTGAGAAGCTCAAGAAAAAGTACGGCAATGACAAAGAGAAGATGAGCAAGGGCCAGATGGAGCTGTATCGAACGCACGGAATCAATCCTTTGGGGGGATGCCTTCCACTCGTGCTTACGATGCCCATCATGTTCGGCCTCTACCAGGCGATCATCACCGCGTTGGCTTCGACTCCGCTGCAGTTGCTAGAATTCTCGCAGCGCCTGTACCCGTTCCTGCCCCAGCTCGCACAGCTCATTCCGTTGAATAACAAGTGGCTGGGAATAAGTTTGGGACAGCCTCCCGGCCCGACGCAGCCCTGGTACGCATACCTGCTCATCTTGCTGGTAGTGGCCACCGGGTACTGGCAGCAGAAGATCATGAGCCCTCAGACATCCGCTGCTGGACAGGGCGATGGTCAGATGGCGGGTATGAGCCAGTCGATGCAGTACACCATGCCCATCATGTTCGGCTTTTTTGCGCTTTCCTTCGCGTCCGGCCTCTCTATCTACTTTGTTATCTCGAATCTGATTGGCGTCCTGCAGTACTGGGGGCTAGGAAGACTTGGGATGATGGGAGCGGGGGCAACCGCGGCCGTGGGCAAGTCGCCTGAACCAACAGTTGCTGCTTCGCCGCCTCCCCCTAAACGTGCACCCAAGAAGAGGCGAGCCAAGCGTCAGTGATTGGGGCGCTGCCACCTTGGAGACACCACAGTTGGGGCGTGCGGGTTGTCATCCTTTCCCCGGCTTTCGGTGGGCCGTCGCTCTTCTCCCACTGGAGGTGGGCAGGGGCGGCGATTCTCTGTGAGATGGAACGCTGATCCACTATTCCAAGCACTTGAAAGAAATGACTCTCAGTCTTGGATGGTGAATCGGGTGCACTGCGCGGCCACAAGAGTGCCAAGCTGTTGTTGAACAAGTTCTGAGGAATGATAGACATGGATGCTCTAGTCCGTTCAATAGAGGCAAACGGTTCAACTGTTGAAGACGCTGTAAAGGCCGGGTTGGCTCAGCTACAGGTTGAACGTGACCAGGTGGAAATCAAGGTGGTGGAAGAAGGCAGCCGAGGTGTGCTGGGCATTGGGGCTCGGGATGCCATTGTGCGCTTGACCTTCCGCGAGGAGGAGCCGACACCACTGCCGCCGACTGCTGTTGAACACGTTGAGCTCGAAGCGGAGGCCGAGTCTCTGCCCTCAGCAGAGGAAGAACTTGACCCGCAGGCAGAGCAGGAAGCAACTCTGAACCTGGCTCGGGATATCCTCGTTGAACTGCTGGAAAACATGCAGATTGAGGCTGATGTTCAGGGCAGGATTGCTGAACCCAGATTCCAGGGTGACTCGGCCACTTTGGTTCTAGACCTGCACGGCGACGACCTGGGGTTTCTCATTGGCCGGAAGGGGGAAACGCTGGCCGCCATCCAGCACCTGGTCCGCCTGATGGTCAACAAAGTGGTTCAGCGGCGTGTTCATCTGCTGGTGGACATAGAGGGCTACAAGGTCCGGCGTGAAAGCGCGCTCAAGAAACTCGCATTGCGTATAGCAGATCAAGCGGCCCGGCGCGGCCGTAAGATCGCGCTGGAGCCAATGTCCGCCTACGAGCGAAGGATCATTCATGTCACCCTGCGCAACCATCCGGCCGTCTCCACCGAGAGCGTGGGGGAAGGCACCGGGAGAAAGGTCACTATCTGTCCCAAGCCCTAGTGGTATCTGTGTGGCCGGTCATGAGTGGGGGCACAGATTCCACCATGGAGGGGCCGGGTCAATCTTCTCCGATACGGCACCATGGGCCGCCTGCAACTGTGTTGCGGGTCTCGAACGGGGGCGACCACCAGGACTTATTTTCTGCCGATGACGGCTGTTCGCAGTGCTGGTGGTCGAGCAGCTGGGGTTCGCGCACCAGTGTTTTGCCGATCATTTCTGGCCCTTAGGAGCATGTTATGAGCCCCGTTGCCGAACTCTCTCCCGCTGACCTGACCCGGGTGTGTGACGATAGTCGTTTTCTGTTTGAAACGACAGCCGAGCTCCAGTTTTCCAGGCAAATCATTGGGCAGGAACGTGGGACTCGTGCAATCGAGTTTGGAATTGGCATCTCCAGCCCTGGCTTTAACATCTTTGTGCTGGGAATGAGCGGCACAGGCCGGACGACTACGATTGAGCGCTTCTTGCAGGATAGAGCGGCCGCCAGCACGGTTCCTCCTGACTGGGTGTATGTCCGGAACTTTCAGGATCTGCGCCGGCCGCGGGCTATTCGACTTCCGCCGGGAGAGGGGGCCCGGTTCAGAGATGCCATGAGCGGGTTGGTGGAGGATCTGAAGCGCCAGATCCCCAAGGCATTTGAGACTGAGGAATACAAAGATGCGCTGGCGAGCGTTTCCCAGGAATTGGAGGCGCAGCGCAACCGTGTCTTGCAGGATGTGCGGGACCAGGCCGCGGAGCAAGGATTTGCCATCATCCGCATGCCGCAAGGCTTGATCATAACTCCGTTGCAGGATGGAAAGCCAATGGAGTTGGAGGCGTACCAGGCCCTTTCGGCGGAAGAGCAAACTGCGTTGGATACAGCGCGCCAGTCGCTCGAGCGGAATCTCGACGATGCTCTGGGAACAGTTGCCGAGTTGGAGCAGGGTGCCAGAGAAAGGATTGCTATTCTCGATCAAGGCGTGGCTTCCTCGGTTGCTGATCATCTTATTGAACCGTTAAAGAAAGAGTGGGCCGCAGAAGAGGAAGCTGTGCTCCACCTGGAACTTCAGCGGAACGACATCATAGCGCACGTAGAGGACTTTCGGCCGGGAGAGGGCGACGAGACCGCAAAGCGGGACCCCTTTCGCCGTTACCTTGTCAACCTGATTGTCGATCACAGTGAAACAACCGGCGCTCCGGTCATTGTAGAGAGCAACCCGACGTATCATAACCTGATTGGCCGGATCGAATATGAGGTGCGTCATGGCGTGCCCACTACCGACTTTACCAACATCAAGGCGGGCGCATTGCACCGGGGGAACGGAGGCTACCTGGTGCTGCGGGCATCTGATCTTCTGGACGACCCAGACTCTTGGCAGGCGCTCAAGCGGTCTCTACTTGATGGACAGGTCCGCATTGAGGAGATGGCGACCGGATCGATAGCGGCGAAAACGCTTGACCCGGAGCCAGTTCCACTGGATACGAAAATCGTCCTGTTGGGAAGTGCATCGCTCTATTACATGCTCTTTGCGCTGGATGAGGATTTCTCCAAGTTGTTCAAGGTCAAGGCCGACTTTGACTCTGACATGGATCGCACACCGGAGAACGAGGAGGAAGTTGCGCTGTTTGTTGCGGGGCGCTGCCACGACGAGGGTTTGCGTCACTTTGACAGACGGTCTGTGGGCCGGATTGTCGAGTACGGTTCCCGGCTATCCGGCCGACAGGACAAGCTTGCCACTCGGTTTGGAGAGCTAGCAGACGTCGTGCGGGAGGCATCGTATTGGGCCGGGCAGGCGGGCCGTGAGATTGTCAATGCGGCGGATGTCGGCCGCGCCATTGAAGAGCGTGTCTTTCGCGCCAACTTGCCAGAAGAACAGCTTCGTCAGCAGGTTCGTGACGGCATGCTGTTCATTGATACCAGCGGCATGGTGGTCGGACAATTGAATGGTCTCTCTGTGATCCAAATTGGAGATCACTCCTTTGGGCAGCCCTCGAGGGTGACCGCGCGCACTTGCATGGGCAGCGCCGGGGTAGTGAGCATCGAGCGAGAGGTCAAGCTGGCTGGACCGATTCACGACCGGGGGGTGCTTACTTTGATTGGTTATCTAGGTGGTCGCTATGCCCAGAGCCATCCACTGTCTCTCTCCGCCACGCTGGCATTCGAGCAGAATTATACCGGAATAGACGGGGACAGTGCCTCTTCGACCGAGCTGTACGCACTCCTCTCAAGCTTGTCCAATTTGCCTGTCCATCAAGGGATAGCCGTCACTGGTTCGGTCGACCAATGGGGCAATATCCAACCGATCGGCGGGGTGACGGAAAAGATAGAAGGGTTTTTTGACGTCTGCGCAGCCAGAGGGTTGACGGGAGACCAGGGCGTAATCATGCCAGCCGCCAACAAGCGCGATCTGGTGCTGCGCGAAGATGTGGTGCAAGCCGCGGCATCGGGCCAGTTCCACGTGTGGGCGGTGGAGACGATTGATGAGGGGCTGGAGCTGCTCACTGGGGTGCCGGCCGACAAAGCCGCGCCGGATGGCGCCCACCCGGATGCGGAAGGCGGCGTCCACGGGGCGGTTCAGGCCCGTCTGCGCCAGTTGGCGGTTGATTTGGAAGCCTTTGGTGGGGAGCAGCCCGAGACGCAAGACTGACGCGGCGTCGCTCCAAGCTGGCGGCTGTCGTGACTGATTTCCCTCAAGCTCTGGAATGGTGGTCCTGATCGCTTAGCTCGATCACACCCATTCTCCCTAGCCCCTGTTGCATCCGATCAGCGCAAGGGCCGGCAAGGCCAATGGGCAGTCCGCGGGGGAGGATGAAGCCCTGATCAGACCGCCTGGTTGGCGCCCAAGCCGGCGCCCGCGCCTGACGATGGGTGGCCCTGGCCGGCTAGGCGAGCCTTCAAGCGATCATTTGGACTGCTACCAGCGCCGCCAAGAGTACAACGATCCCCAGACACCCCAAGGCCAGAACGCGGGTCGTCACCTTTAGTACCCACCTGACGATGCCAAGCCCGGCAAACAGGATCACGGCGAGGACGAAAATCTGTATCATCTCGGCCGACGAAAGGTTCAAACTCTCCACCAGACACCTCTCTTTTTCGAAAACAGAGACATTAACTCCCCGATCTGCGGGTTCAGTGACCAGATTCTACCCGATTCGGAATAAAGTCGCCAAACAACGAGTATCAGACACAAGCTCGGACCTCTCCGCTCCATCTGCGCAGGACGGGATCGTCAACAGTCGCTCGTCGTGATCCACCCATAGCCGGATCATCTGATGCGAACTAGAAGGCAGATCTGCATGGGCGAACTTTGTCAAATATCCGCAAAATGGTTGACTCACAGCCAAACATGTGATATTATTGGTGGGAATAGAACACATGTTCTGTTGTGGTTTGCCAGAGGGTCAGCAACAAGCACTGTATAGATGAAGAGGAGGTTCGTGATGGCTCATCAAGAAGGGTACTATCGTGCGACCGAAGCAC
>DAOUVM010000120.1 GCA_030667645.1 Ardenticatenales bacterium
TACCAGCACTGCGGGCCCGATGAAAGCGATCGTCAGATGGTTCGTCAGCCCCAGACCAATTATCCATCCGGCCCAGGGCAGCCCTCGGCCGGTTCGCATCCACCTGAGCAAGCACCAAAAAGCGGCTGCAACGATCGCCAGGTGGAGAGAATATACCTCGGTGATAAGAGCCTGGGACCAGACCAGCGGCACAAAAGCAAATATGAGGGCGCCGGTCATGGCCGCCCACGGAATCATTGTCCGCGCGACCCGCACGCGGGACGGCCCCGCCAGACGGTCCAGCACTTCGTGGATGATCCCGCCACACAGGGCGACAGCGACCGCAGCCATAACTGCGGAAAACAGGTTGCCGGCCGCGGCCGGCTCTTCCACCGGCAACAGAACCATGGAGAGACGGAGCAGGAGCGTGTAGGTCGGATAGCCGGCCGGGTGAGGAACACCAAGTGTGGCGGCGGCAGCTAGGAAATCGCCTCCATCTGCACCCCTATGAGACCAGGTCAGACCGGGCGCCACCGTCATCAGGTAGATGGAAAACGAAACAAGAAACAAGAACAGGCCTAGCCGACGACGCGTCCTTGCCCGGGTCACTCAGCTTTCCGGCAGAATCAGATCCTTGCCGCCAAACAAGGCAACCGCCAGCCAAAAGAGAACCATGGCCACCAGCAAAAGGACCGCCGGCGAGAGGCTTTCCAGCAAAGAGTAGGGCGTGGCGCGCGCAACCTTCACCGCCGCCGCTATCGGCCAAATCAGAACGTCCACCAGGTCATTGGCCCACTTCCAGCGCTCCGAGTCTGCAATCAAGCTGGGTATCCAATTGAACTTGTCAGCGAATCCAGCCGGCGCCCCACCCTGGCGCTGGTTCAAGGAAAAGAGCACAACAGCCAGCACCCCATAGGCCACGGTTCGTGACCAGCCGCGCCGCACCAACTCGCTGACGTGCAGGCCAAGAGCAGCGCCCAGGGCGAGCAGGCTGATCCAAACCGGCAGAATATCCAATGCCATCTCGGCTGTCAGGGGGCCGGAAAGCCGGGTCAGCGCCAATGCTGCTACGATGATCTCCAAAACCCCGGTCAGCAGCACGGCGGCCAGCACTATTGCGGCCAAGAATATGGCACGCGATGACAAACGATACAGCAACAGGTAGGAGGTAGAACGATAGGAACGGTCAGCGATAATGAGCGTGAGCACAAGGCTAACAACACCAAAAAAGCCGCCAATCACCAGCCCAAAGTAATCCCGATCCACTCCGCCCGTGACGCTGTGAATGGCCACCAGGTAGAAAGCCAGCCCGCCCACGATCACCAGAGCGCCAGTCAGCGAGCGCAGCAGTTCCCGCAACAGATAGGTGATCAGTATCCAGACCTGCCTCATGGATGCACCGTCTCCAGGTACACGTCTTCCAGGGTCGCACTCTCCTCCGCTACACGCAGGATGTCAATGCGGGCATCCAGCAGCAGCCGCAGAATGGCCGGCTTGGCCGACAGCGCATCCTCGGCCAGATGGATTTCGGTCCCATCTGGCGATGGCGTCACACCCGGATGGAACTGGCGCAATTGCCAGGCTATCAGCTCGGGCAACCGATCCACCTCAATAACCACCCGAGACCGGGGCGCAAGCACCTCTGACAGCAGACCACTGCGCGCCAGTCTACCCTCGGAGAGGATAGCTATGTGAGTGCAGAGTTGGGTCACGTCGCCAAGCTGGTGAGTGCTGAGTACGACGGTCTTCCCCGCCCGGCTCAACTCTGCCAGCAAGTGCCGCATCGCTGCCCGAGCCGCCGGATCCAGCCCGCCAAAGGGCTCATCCAACAATAGCAAGTTGGGCCGAGTCAGCAACGCCTGGGCAAGCCCCAATCGCTGTAGCATCCCCTTTGAGCACGCCGCAATTCGCCAGTCCGCCATCTGGCCCAAACCGGTCCGCTCCAGTGCCGCGTCGACCGAGCGCGCCAAAGGTCCACCGGATAGGCTGCCCACCTGGCCAGCCGTCACCAGATATTCTCTTACTCCAAAGCGCCGGGGAAAGCGGGGACGCTCGGGAAGAAAGCCCAACTGATGCCGCACTCCATCCAGGAGTTCAATGCACCCTTGATCGGGAAAGAGATATCCGACAATCAGCCGAAGCAGAGTCGTCTTGCCGGACCCGTTTGGTCCCAGTAACCCATAGATGGATCCAGCCGGCACAGTCAGAGACAGGCCCTGAAGGGCGGTGACATCTCCATACCGTTTCGTGAGGTCTGTAATCCGGATCACAGCGAGCAAGTATATCGGACGGTCGAAGGCCTGTCAACGACACGCGACCCTCCGGATTTGCCGGTCTGTCGGCGAGTGCATTGGCACTACCTGGCTCTTGGGTATAATTCAGACTCTATTCACCACTGCAGAGCATTTGTGAAGAAACAACTTTCCGTTGTGGATGGTGAATCAGACGCAGAACGGCCACAAGAATGCCAGGTTGTTGTTGATCAAGTACAAAGGATGCTCTTTGACCAGGCGGGAATTCACGCTCCAAGGCGAATACACCTACGACCGATCTGGACCAGTACGGTGGTTGCTCTCGCACCTCTGGCGTTATCCAGCTCTTCCATTGGTCACCGTCGTATTGGCCATACTGAACAACGTCTGCTACAGCTATCGGCAGGTCTTGATCGGCCTTGGTTTTGACCTGCTCACCTCCGCTGATTGGAGCACAGCCGGATTGCTGGGGCTTGCTCTGGGCACAATCGGAGTGTCCACAGGGCAGGGCGTCAGTGGCCTCCTGCGCAACTACTCGAACGAGTTCCTCGCTCAACGGGTCGAGCGCGACGCGCGCGACGAATTGTACATCAACCTGTTGGGCAAGAGCCAGACCTTTCATGGTCGACAGCGGATTGGGGACATAATGGCACGCGCCACCAACGACGTGCGCATGCTGAACTTGATGTTCAGCCCCGGTCTGATGCTCATCATCGATTCGCTGATGGCGATCGTGGTACCCATCGTGCTCATCGGGCAGATCCACTACCGACTGTTGCTCGTCCCCTCTCTTTTTGTGGTCGTTCTGGCGCTCACCGTCGCGGATTATAATCGGCGGCTGAAACCGGTCAGCATCGACCGGCGCGAGCAATTCGGGACTATGAATGCGGGACTGGCGGAAGCAGTTGCCGGCATTGAGGTCGTAAAGGCAAATGCCCGCGAACGACACGAGCAGCTCAAGTTCGTCCGCGACGCTCGCCTGTTCCGCGATCATTTCGTCCGCCAAGGCGAGATCCAAGCCCGCTACCTGCCCCTGTTAGCCTTTGGCGTGGCCTGGGCAGCAGCTTTATTCCATGCTCTCTTTCTGTGGCGTTCAGGAACTATCAGTCTCGGGCAGGTGATCGCCTTTGTGGGTCTGATGGGGACACTCCGCTTTCCCACCTTTATCTCTATCTTTTCCTTCAATCTGGTGCAGCTTGGCGTTGCCAGCGCCGAGCGAATCCTGGCGCTACTCAAGACCGAGACAGATCTTGATGAAAACACGGCCGGCGTCGCCAAGGAAATCCAGGGAGAGGTGATCTTTGAGAATGTCGGCTTCTCCTATGCCGAGACACCGGTGTTAAAGAACATCAGCTTCACCGTCCGCCCGGGAGAGACGATCGCCATTGTGGGACAGACGGGTTCCGGGAAGACCACCCTCACTCGTCTCATCGACCGGATATTCGACGTCGACAGTGGCCGCGTCCTCGTGGACGGCATCAGCGTACGCGACTGGAGCCTGAAATCGCTTCGTTCTCAGATCTCGACCATTGAGCAGGACGTGTTTCTGTTCTCTCGCTCGCTGGCGGAGAATATCGCCTTTGGCCGTGCCGACGCCAGTGCAAAAGATATCGAACAGGCAGCTCGCGAAGCTCAGGCCCATGGTTTTATCGATAATCTTGCAGACAGTTATGAAACAAAAGTGGGCGAGCGCGGAGTGACGCTCTCCGGCGGGCAACGACAACGTATCGCCATCGCCCGGGCGTTTCTCACCAACCCCCGCATCCTGATACTAGACGATAGCACCAGTGCCATTGACAGTGCCACCGAGGACCAGATACAGCGCGCTATACGGCGAATCAGCAGCCAGCGAACCACATTCCTCATTACCCACCGGATCAGCCAAATCCGATGGGCTGATCGAATCCTCGTTTTGCGCCGAGGAGAGCTGGTGGACCACGGCACACACGACCAGTTGTTGGAACGCAGTGAGGTCTATCGGCAGATCTTTGCGAGGTACGACGAGTGAGGCTTGCACCGCAGCACATGGTGGCAACGTACTAGAGACCGCGCTTCGCGGCCGGCGCAGGAAGGATCATGGGCTTTGTGTTGGACGGCCTCGACACCGAGGCATACGACCGCAGCTATAGCGACAGGGAGTTGCTCCGCCGCCTGTTGGGTTACTTTCGGCCGCACACCAATCGGATGATCCTGGTGGTCGTCATGATCACCCTCAATTCTGTGGCCGGAACCGGGGGACCAATCCTCATCTCCAAGGCCATCGACCTGGTTCGAGAGGCGGAGCAGACTACCACCGGGTTCCTGCTTTTGCTTTCGGCCGGCGTCCTGTTGCTGGGCGCGTGGGGGTGGCTCTCCAACTATATTCGCCAGTCCTTCTCCGCCCGGGTGGTCGGTGACGTAGTGCTAGCATTGCGAGCCGACGCATTCCGCGCCACGATGGGTCACGACCTCTCCTTTTTTGACGAGCACCCTTCGGGAAAAATAGTCAGCCGGGTCACCTCTGATACACAGGACTTCTCCGAGGTCGTCTCTCTCGTCCTGAATCTCCTCAGTCAGGTGCTATTGGTGACACTGCTTTGCGCCTGGCTGTTCAGCATCAACGCCTGGCTAACACTAGTGTTGCTGGCGATGGCACCGGTGGCGGTGGGGATCGCGCTCAGCTTCCGCCGGATAGCCCGCCGGGTGACGCAAAACGCCCGTCGTGTCACCGCCAAGATTAACGCTCAGATTCAGGAATCGATTAGCGGGATCATGATTGCCAAGAGCTTCCGGCAAGAACATGCCACCTACGAAGCCTTTGATGTCAACAACAAGCAGGCCTACCAGGTAGGCCTGCGGCGTGGCCTGACGCTCAACACGATCTTTCCCGCAATGAGTGTGGCCGCCGGCGTAGGGGTGGCGGCGCTGATCTATACCGGCGGGCTCGCGGCCCACGATGGGATTGTGAGTCCCGGCGACTGGTACCTCTTTATGCAAGCAGTAGGATTCTTCTGGTGGCCACTGATGAATATCTCATCGTTTTGGAGCCAGTTTCAGGATGGGCTGTCGGCCGCAGAACGTGTCTTTGCCCTCATTGATGCTGAACCCCGAGTTGTCCAAACTCGAACCGATCCAGCGGCGGCCGATCGCCCGCTGCAAGGCAAGATAGAGTTCTGCCACCTGTCCTTCGGCTACGATGAGGCAACGGTGGTGCTGCCCGATTTCTCCCTCCTTGTTCAACCCAAGGAGACACTGGCGCTGGTCGGCCACACCGGCGCAGGCAAGAGCAGTGTTGCCCGACTCATCACCCGCTTCTACGAGTTCCAGGGAGGCGAGCTTCTGGTAGACGGCCGGGATATCCGCAGTCTGGACTTGGGCCAGTACCGTCGCCAGATAGGGCTCGTACCGCAGGAGCCCTTTCTCTTCTCCGGCACCGTGAGGGAGAACATCCGCTACGGCCTCCCAGACGCCACCGACGATGAGGTGCACCGGGCAGCCCAGCAGATCAGCGCTCGGGATTGGTTGTACGATCTACCGGCCGGGATGGAAACCGATGTGGGCGAGCGAGGCGCCAATCTATCCATGGGACAGCGCCAACTAGTCGCTCTGGCACGGGTACTGCTCAAGAACCCGCCCATCCTTGTGCTGGATGAAGCTACCGCCAGCGTCGACCCCTTCACCGAGACCCAGATTCAGGAGGGATTGGACACCGTCATGCGGGATCGAACTGCGATCATCATCGCTCACCGGCTTTCCACCGTCAAGAATGCGGACCGGATCATTGTCATGGATTGCGGCCGGATCATCGAAGAAGGGATGCATGGCGAACTGATGGCAGCGGGCGGACACTATGCAGAATTGTATCATACCTACTTTAGGCATCAGTCACTTGATTACAGACCTTGGGCTCATGACGAGGACCTCCAGGCCAAGGGCATTGTATCCACCACTTCCACGGGAGGGTAGCACATGGGACAGGCTGCCACCTGTCTCGTTGCCATGAGAGACAGAATGCCTGTCGACGCGGAAGAAGACCTGCACGGGCATCAACTGACGGGCCGTCCGGCGGCGATTCAGCGCAATCGTTGTACTCTGGTCCCAATCACGCCGTACGGTGCAGTCCCGACCAGCCAGGAACAGGGAGACCCACAGTGAGCTCTCGACCCATCTATCTCGACTATAACGCGACCACCCCCATTGACAAGCGAGTGGCGGAAGCGATGATCCCCTATCTGTACAAAGAGTTCGGCAACCCCTCCAGTCCGCACCCTTATGGCGTGACCGCCAGCCGTGCGGTTGAACTGGCAAGACGCCAGGTATCGGAACTGCTAGGCTGCAGGCCGGCCGAGATCGTCTTTACCAGCGGTGGCACCGAGTCCAACAACATGGCCGTCAAAGGAGTAGCCGCCGCCTGCACAAAGGGCGTTCATTTCATCACCTCGGCCATAGAGCACCCGGCTGTCCTCGAACCTTGCGAATACCAGGCTAGCTTGGGGCATCGGGTGACGATAATACCGGTGGATTCGTACGGCCGAGTGGACCCGGCCGATGTGGAAAGAGCCATCACCACGGGAACGACCCTGGTGAGCATCATGCACGCCAATAACGAGGTTGGCACCATCCAGCCCATCGCCGAAATCGCCGCTGTGGCCCACAAACTCGGTGCGCTGGTGCATACCGACGCGGCTCAGTCAGTCGGCAAGATCCCGGTCCGCGTGGGCGCTCTGGGAGTTGACTTGCTGACGCTCGCGGGGCACAAACTCTACGCACCCAAGGGAGTGGGCGTGCTGTACATTCGCGATGGAGTTCGACTTTCCAGCTTCATGCACGGCGCCAGCCACGAGAGGAACCGGCGCGCCGGAACAGAAAATGTGGCCGGGATCGTCGGGCTCGGCCAAGCCGCTGCAATCGTCGGTCGGGAGCTCTCGGACACTCCGGCGCCGGCCTCTCACCTGCGCCGGATGCGGGACCGGCTTTGGGACGGTCTGTCGGGGCGGTTGGTGGAATTGCTGCTTAATGGTCACCCAGACGAACGATTGCCCAACACGCTGAGCGTGGGCTTTCGCGGCATCAAGGCGGACGATCTCCTATA
>DAOUVM010000028.1 GCA_030667645.1 Ardenticatenales bacterium
ACCGCACAGCGGAGATTCGCGCCGAGCAAGAAAAGTCGGAGACGATCCTCCGCAGCGTGGGCGACGCCATCGCCATGACCGACCTGGAGAGGCGGATTCGGTTTGTCAACGACGCGTTTAGCACGCTGACCGGCTATTCCGACGACGATGCGGCCGGTCAGCCGATGAGTGTCTGGATTGGAGAGGAGCTGCCAGCCTCTGACTGGGAAGCGCTAGCGTCGAGCCTGACACGCGGCGAGGTCTGGCGGGGAGAGGTGACCGCCAGACGCAAAGACGGCCGCACGTATGACGCTGACCTGACCATCGCGCCGGTGAGCGACGCCAAGGGCCGCCTGGTGGGCCATGTCTCCAGTCACCGGGATATCAGCAGGTTGAAGGACCTGGACCGAGCGCGGGACCGGTTCATGAACAATGTGTCCCACGAATTGCGCACACCGGTGACGAATATCAAGCTCTATGCCCAGTTGCTCCGGTCAGGTCGCCGGCCGGAGAAGAGCGACCACTATCTGGAGGTCATGACGGAGCAGGTGCAGCGGTTGGAGCACCTGGTGCGCGACATACTGGAACTCACCGATCTGGACAGGGGACGGGCCACCATGGTGATGCAGCCGGTCCGATTATCCGCCATGATCGGGGATTCGCTCACCGCCCACCAGAGGCAGGCCACGGCCGCAGGGCTGACGCTAGGGAGCGATCCTCTGCCGGCCGGCCTGCCGGCCGTGATGGGGGACCAGGCGCGGCTGAGTCAGGCGCTGAGCGAGTTGATGGAGAATGCGATCACCTTTACGCTCGACGGCGGCGAGGTGGCCGTGGCGGCCGGAACAGCGGAACGGGAGGGGGAGCGATGGGTCACGATCGACGTGCGTGACAGCGGAGTGGGGATTCCGCTGCCAGAGCAGGAGCGCGTTTTCGACCGTTTCTACCGGGGAAGCGCCGCGGCCTCGGGACACGTTCCGGGAGCCGGGTTGGGGTTGAGCATTGTGAGGGAGATCATGCGCGCCCACGGCGGCCGGGTGACGGTGGAGAGCACGGAAGGGGAGGGGAGCACCTTTACGCTCTGGCTGCGAGCCGCGGCCTGAGGCAGACCGGATTGGTTACCATAGTTGCCGGCTGCCGGTCTGGACGCCGCGCTAATTGCGGCGGGAGCGGTTGGTTGGGCGGGATGATTCCTGGCACGGATTTTGCACGCTATTGGACGTAACCCCGGCCGGAAACAGCCGGGCAGGCAGGTTTGGCAGGAGAGACAAATGGCACCCAATAGCTCATCCCGGCGCAGGAATTCCTGGTCCCGCCTAGTTCAGTGGGGGATACCGATCTCGATTGTGGTTCTGTTGCTGGTGTGCGGCTGGGCCGCGACCTCGCGTGCGGCCGGCCTGTCCGTGGCGCGGGGCAGCACAGCCGAATCGGAATCGGCAGCTTGGCTGGTGGCTGATGGGGGTACTCTAGCTTCCCCGCGTGGAGGCAGGGAGCAGTATGCTTTCTACCTGGCTCTGGCCCTGCTGGGGCTGGCCATTCTGAGCTTTGGCGCGCTGGCGCTGGCAGGATGGCGGTGGCCCAAGGACACCTAGTACGCGACACCCTCCGTCTGTGGTGGTGAATACACTGCTTGACGGCCCCACAGGGAGACATGGTTGTTCTGGCACGTACTAGAGTCCCAGCGGTCCACCACGCGACGGGATCCACCCATTCCTTTTGCTCTCTCAGCATCTTGACAGGAGCACGCCATGAGAACCAGGCGCCTCGCACTGTTGGCAGCAACTCTTTTCATCCTCTCCACTGTAGCGTGCGGTACGTCAGCGCCCGCGGCAACGCCCGACACGCAGGGGACAGTTGATGCGGCCGTGGCAGCAACGGCCGCTGCTCGCGTGGAACCGACCGCGACCGCAGAAGCGATCGCGACCGCAGAAGCGACCGCGGATGCTCAGGCGACGATCGACGCGGCCGTTGTTGCCACCGCTATGGCAAGAGAGCGCGAACAGGCGACTATTGACGCGGCCATTGAGGCCACCGCCGCAGCCGCCCCCAACCCCACCCCCATTCCTATCCCAACCGAGGTGGATGCTACTGCCAGCGAGATGAGCGAAGAAGAGCTGGCGGTCGAGATCGAGGCGGCGGTAGCGGAAGCGGCCGAGGCGAGCGAAGAGTGCTCGACGGCCACGGCCGAGGCGACGACCGATGGGGCGCTGACACCGGAAGAAGCGGAAGCGATCGAGATGTATCTGACGGAAACCGAGGCGGCCATCGCCCTGGCGGAGGAACTGATCTACCTCTACTGTGGCGTGTACGGAGAGCTGGCGCTCGAAACGCTGTACCTGCTGGAGGCGATCGAGGAGGATCTGGCTATGATGACAGAGAACGCCGAATGGGTCGAGGAGATCCTGGTGGAAATCTATGCGGATCTGGAACAGGGGCTCGAGCTGACGGACGAGGCGATTGCCCAACTGGAAACGGCGGCCGAGGCTGCCAGTGAGACGGGCTTGAAGGCGTATGCAGAATCCCAAAGCTGGACCGGAGAGCTTCAGGCCGAGCTGGAGAATCGCGCGGAGGCTGCGCTGGGAATGGCTCCCAGCGAGATAGCGGCCGACCGTCAGGCGGCCATCCAGGGGGTGTTGGTCTATGTCGAAGGAGCGCGGCAGGTGCTGATGGACAATATGATATCGGCGGCCGAGTTGGGGGAGATTGCACAGTTGGGCGCGAATGCGATCGCCGGGCTGGAGGCTAAGGGTGGCCTCCAGTTGCAGCAATTGACCGGGGTCATTGACGGGATCACCGGCCAAATGGCCCGCGGCAGCCTGTCTCAGGCGACGGGAGCTCTGGCGGAGTTTGAGGCGCTGTTGGGTTCCATTCCAACGATTCCGGCCCTTCCGGCCCGGCCGTGAGCGGCGCGCCATCAGAAAGATCACAAATGACACGAATGAAACGATTTCCACGAATGCTTCGAAGGTAGCGAGTGCAGCGAATACGCCGAATGCCAGGAATACCAGGGATGGTGGGCATTCGGCGGAACCCGGGAGTGGTTCGGGCGGCGCCCTGTGGTAGTGGCTGGGAAGCACCTTCCGTCTCTCAAATGCCACATAACTGTCATCACCCTGCCACAGAATCTGCGCCCTTTTCGGCCGGCGTTTTGCTATAATGGGTGGTGTTCGGGCGCAACAACATTATGCTGACGTAGCATTGAGCCGCCTGGGCTCCGGGGGGACCAGAGGTGGCATGCTGCGCAGCGCGGCGGAGCAGGGAGTTTATGCCGGCCAAGATTTTGATCGTGGATGACGAGCCGCCAATCATTGACCTGTTGACGTACAATCTCAAGCTGGCCAACTATCAAGTAGTGGCAGCGGGAGATGGTAAGCAGGCGCTGGCGCAGGCCCGTCGCGAGCAACCTGACCTGATCATCCTTGACCTCATGCTGCCCGAACTGGATGGGCTGGAGGTCTGTCGAACGCTGCGGCGGGAGCGTGACGTGCCTATCATCATGCTCACCGCGCGGGACGCCGAGGTGGACCGCGTGGTGGGGCTGGAGCTGGGGGCCGATGATTATGTGGTCAAGCCCTTTAGCGTCCGTGAGCTGATGGCCCGTGTCAAGAGTGTGTTGCGCCGCACTGGCCCGGGGAGGCCGGACACGCCGGCCGGCGTTACGCGGGTCGGCGAGTTGCGAATCGACGCCGCTCGCCACGAAGCCTCTCTGGGGGTGGTTCTCCTGGAACTCACGACGCTCGAATTCGAATTGCTGCACACGCTGGCCCGGCACGCGGGCCAGGTGTTGAGCCGGGAGCAACTGCTGGAGCAAGTTTGGGGATACCAGTACCACGGAGATCTGCGGGCGGTGGATGCCGCCATCAAGCGGCTGCGGACCAAGCTGCGCCAGGCGGCGGCCGGGGCCGATCTCATCCTAACGGTGCGCGGCGTGGGTTATAAGCTGGCGAGTTGATACCGTGTTCTCTAGCATCCGTGCCCGCCTGACCGCCAGCCACCTGCTGGTTATCATGCTGGCGATGAGCTTGTCCGGCTTTTTGCTACTTTCGTTTCTGGAGCGTTACTTTATGCAGGCGGCCGAAGAGAGCTTGACCGCGCAGGCGGTGATCACTGCTCAGGCACTGATCCCCGGCGCGACCACCGATCGGCCGCCGGTCGATGCGGCGCCGGCGTACAATGCGGTTCAACAGCAACAGGCAAGCAATCTTGCTCTCCAGGCCCAGAATCTTCCGGCGCCGGCCGTCGACCTCTCTTCGCACGCTGTGGATCTGGGCGTCCTGACAGACGCGTCGTTTCAGCTCTCCGCGCAGCTCGATACCCGCATCCGTATCCTGGACCCGGCCGGGGTGGTGCAGGTGGATTCCCAGCAAACGGAACAGGGCGCGGACCTGTCCGCGGACCCGCTGGTCGCCGAGGCGCTGACAGGCCAGTATGCCAGCTACACAGACCAGGATAGGGTGATGCATGTTGCGCTTCCCGCTCTAGTTGACGAGCGGCCGGTAGGCGTAATCTATCTGAGCCAACCCCTGGACGATGTCACGGCAGTACTGTACGATCTGCGGATTCGCTGGCTGATCTCCACCGGCATGGCGCTGCTCTTTTCGGGCGTGGCCGGCCTGCTCCTGGCGCGGATGATCACCCATCCGCTGCGCCAGTTGACGGCCGCGGCCGGAGCGGTGGCAGAGGGGCGCCTTGATCGGCGGGTGCCGGTGCGGTCGCGTGATGAATTGGGCCGGTTGAGTAGCGCCTTTAACGACATGACCGGCCGCCTTCAGGCGGCCCGCCAGATGCAGATCGATTTTGTGGCCGACGTCTCTCATGAATTGCGCACGCCACTGACGGCCGTAAAGGGACTCGTGGAGACGCTACGCGATGGAGCCGTCGATGATCGCGAGGTTCGAGACCGTTTTCTAGAGACGGTAGAGAGTGAGACCGACCGGCTCGTGCGGTTGGTGAACGATCTACTGCTTCTTTCGCGTGCTGACTCGGAGGCGTTGAACCTGCGGCGCGAGACGGTGGACCTCGAAAAGCTGGTCCGGCCGCTGATGACCAGGCTTGCGGTGGCCGCTGCGGGGAGGGAGGTGGACTTGCGGCTGGAGGCCCCCTCCAAATCGGTTTTTGCCTGGGGGGATCCGGACCGCATCGAGCAGGTGGTGCTGAACCTACTGGACAACGCGATAAAGTACTCGCGGCCGGGCGGGGTGGTGACGGTCATTCTAGATGATGAACCTGTCGAGGCGCCCGAATCCCAGACGGAGGTCACTGTTCGGGTGCGAGACGACGGCATGGGAATTCGGGCCGAACATCTGGCCCACCTCGGCCGCCGCTTTTTCCGGGCAGATCGAGCGCGAGCACGGTCCGAAGGGGGGAGCGGATTGGGGTTGGCCATCGCCCAGGCGCTGATCAGGGCTCACGGCGGCCGGCTCTGGCTGGAAAGCCAGGAAGGCGCCGGGACGGTGGCGAGTTTCACTCTTCCATCCCCGTAGTTTCCGGGCAGTTGGCCCGGTTCCACTTGACACCTGCCCCCAGACTGTCGTTTTCGTGTCACTCTTGTGTCACACAGGCCGATTATAGTTTAGCCTGACGAGAGCCGAGCCGCCGGTCAGGGCGTTGGAGCGCTGATCGGCGACACAGTCCGGGCATCAGATTTTGCCGGTAATCGGATGTCTGGAAATGGAGTGACAAACATGCGCAGATTCATCCTCAGCCTGTTGATAGTTGTCCTGTGTTCCCCGCTGGTCGCCACGGTGGTTCATGCTGACGGCATGCTTCTTCCAGAGGCGCTCAGCCCTGACTATGTGGAGGTGCGCTATCATCGGGTCACCGTGCTCATTGAGGACGGCCACGCGGTGACCAGAGTGGAGCAAGAGTTCCACAATCCCAATCTCTTTCCCATCAACGGCCGCTACCTATTCCCGGTGCCGCCGGATGCCATCCTATCCGGTTTTCAGGCGACGGTGGACGGCGTGGCGCAGGTGGTGACACGGCAGGACCGCTCGCAGACCAACGCGACCCTGTACGAGACGGTAGTGACACGGCGCGATCCATCGCTGCTGCAATACGCGGATTGGGAGAGCCTGGCGCTGGATCTCAACCTGCCGGCAGGCGGGTCGCGGCGGATGACGCTAGAGTACGAAGAGGTGCTGGCTCCGGCGGGGGGATTGTACCGCTACCGTTATGTTCTGAGCACCGAGCGCTATTCGGCGCAACCGCTGGAAGAGGTGTCGGTGACGGTAGGGATTCGCTCCTCATCGGGTCTGTCTACCCTCTACTCTTCATCCCACCCCGTTGCGATCGAACGGGAGGGGAGCGGCAGCGCCCACGTGAGCTGGGAGGCGAGGGATTTCCTACCCACCGAGGATTTTGAGCTGTTCTTTGCCCCGGCCGAGGGCGGCTTTGGGGGCGGCCTGCTGACCGGCGAGCGGAGCGAGCGGGATCATTTTCTCTTTCTGTTTGCGCCGGCAGCCGAGCCGCTCCGGGGCGGCGCCCTGCCCAAGGATATCGTCTTTGTGATCGACCGCTCGGGCAGCATGAGCGGGGAAAAGATCGAACAAGCGCGCGGGGCGCTCCAGTTTATCCTGGGTCAACTCAACCCGGAGGATCGCTTTTCCATTGTGGGTTTTGACGATCGGCTAGAGGTTCTGGCCTGGGGGCTCCAGCCGGTGACGGAGCAGAGCTTGGCGGATGCCCGTCTATTCGTTGATAGGTTGACGGCCGATGGCAACACCGATCTTGAGAGCGCCCTACAGGCCAGTTTGGAGATCCTGGCGGGGCGGGCCGCGGAGAGCAATGCCTCGCGCATGGTGGTCTTTCTGACCGATGGGTTGCCCACGGCCGGTGTTACTGATGCCGGGCTGATCGCACAATCGGTCGGCGGATCCAACGCCTCCCAAGGCGCCCGATTGCACGTCTTTGGGGTGGGGTATGACGTCAACACGCACCTGCTGGACCAGTTGGCGGCCGAGAATGGCGGCACGGTGACGTATGTCCAGCCGGGCGAGAACCTGGAGGCGGTTCTGACCGGATTCTACCAGCGGATCGCCCGCCCGGTGCTGACAGAGGTCGAGATCGAGTTCGAAGGGATGGAAGTGAGCGATCTCTACCCTCCAGCGCTGCCTGACATGTTCGAGGGTTCGAGTTTGCTGGTGGCGGGCCGCTACCAGGGCGCCGGTGACTCGGCAGTCGTGCGAGTGCGCGGGCGGGCGGGTACCGAGGAGCGGGAGTACGTCTATCGGGTTGAGTTGGGCACGGTCGGTTCACATGATTTCGTGCCGCGTTTGTGGGCAACCCGTCGAGTGGGTGAGCTACTCGACCGAGTGCGCGTCGAGGGGGAGAACGAGGCACTGGTGACAGAGATCCGCGAGCTGGGCCTGGCATACGGCCTGGTGACGCCCTATACTACCTTTGTCATTCAAGCTCAGACCAGTGGAGCGGCGTCGGCCGCGAACATGGCGCTATATGCAGATCAGGCAGGGTTGAACGCAGCCTGGGGGCAAACCACGGTGCAGGCCCGGGTTCAGAATCAGCACTACCAGCAGGCTGACCAGGCCAACCTGGCCGGTGGGGCGAATGTGGTCAACAGTGGCCAGAAGAGCTTTGCCCAACTGACGAGTCAGAATGTGGACCTCTCTCTGCTGCAGGACGTAGAGGGCGATGTTCTCAACTCCCCGTTGACCGACGAGTGGATTGACAGGAATATTGAGGTGGACCGCATCATCGAATTCGGCTCGGATGCCTATTTCGAGCTGGCACAGGACCCGGCTGTCCGGCCTTTGCTACAGAGCGCTGCCAACCTGGTTTTTGCCCACGATGGGGAGGTGATAGCGGTCCGTGATTCGGCCGAGGGAGGCGGCGATTCTGACGGGACGAGCCGCTCGCTGACTGATTGGGTGCGGGAGCTGTGCTATCTGGTGGTGCGCTCTCTCTGGTCGTGGGCTCAAGAGGCGCTCGGGGGGTAGGAGTGGCGAGAGGAGAGAGGGGAGGGAAAGGAAAGGACTGGGTGATCCAGCGACAGGTTCGAGAGTCTGCCAGCACATGATCAGGACAATCGCAGGGGATCGGTGGCATCCAGTCCTGTGGCAGGCAGTGCGTTCCTTGCCCCTTGGCCGGGCGGATGATAGAATGCAATCAAAGCGGCGACGGTGGCGCCGCGCGCGGGTTTGGCGGTGGTTGCGGCCGCAGAGGCCGATCTTGAGCAGTGGAGCAAAGAGGCGCCGATGCCAGAACAGACCATTCTTCTATTGCACGGTTTTGCCTCTTCTGGCGATTCCAGCAAGGGGCAATTCATCGGCCGGGAGTTGAGCCGGTACCCAAAGGTGCGGTTTCATGCCTTTGACTTTAACCCAAGCCCCAGAGATTTCGAGTACGTGACTGTGACCGGAATGATCAACCGACTTCGACAGTACTGGCTGGATCACGATCTGGACGGCGCAAGCATCATTGGCAGTTCGATGGGCGCCCTGGTTGGCCTGAACTATGCCCATCGATTCGGCCGCGTGTCAAAGATGCTGCTGCTGGCGCCCGCTCTGGCCTATGGGGAGTTGGTCGGCGAGCCAGAGCGCCAGCATTGGGAGCGCGCGGGGGCGATGCCCGTATTTCACTATGCGTTTGAGCGTGAGGTTCCGGTCAACTATGCCCTTCACCGCGATGGAAAGGGCTATTGCGAGCCGGTTCCGCCTCCAGCCCCGGTGGTGATCGTCCACGGCCGGCGCGACGACGTGATACCGGTGGAAAAGAGCCAGGACTATGCGGCTCGCTATCCTGACCAAGTCCGGTTGCTGAAGGTGGACTCTGACCACCGGCTCAGCGATCAACTGCCGCTGATTTGGGAGCAGGTAGAGTCCTTTCTGCTGGTTTGATTCGGGCTGCTGGTTGATGACCGGATTGGCTATTCCTGCGCCATCTTGGATGCTGGAGGAGCGGCCGGCAACATGGGTTGCTCTGAGGCGATCGTGTCGATGCCTGGGGAACGATTGCCGGCCGTTCTCATTTGCGATACAATGTAGAAGGCGAGCGGGGGTGCGGTAGGGGAGCGGACGGGGCACAATCGAATCCGCCGCGTTGTGACGGCGCTCTCTGGCCACCGCGTGTGTGGGGTGTTGGGATGTATCGGGAACGAAAGGAGAGGAACAATGGCAGAGAGTGTCTACAAGGTGATCGAGTTGATTGGGACCAGTAGCGAGTCGTGGGAAAAGGCTGCATCGGCCGCGGTCGCCAGGGCTGCAGCGTCGGTGCGCGATCTACGTATCGCCGAGGTCGTTGAGTTGGACATGCAGATTGAGGATGGGGACGTGGTCAGCTATCGCGCCAAGATCAAGGTCTCTTTCAAGTTCGAGGAAGACGACTAGAGCGGTATCTCGGCCGAGGGCGTGGGTCGGAGTGGCACTCCGTCGCGCGCGTCGGGTCGGAATTCCATTCCGACTTGCGGGTTGAGCCACCCTGGCGGCAGGGCGATGGGTGACCTTCTGGCTATGGACAGACGATGAGAAATGGGTTATATTATCTCCATTGATCGATTATCGTCCAAATGGAGTTCATTATGTTATTCCATCTGCCGCCTGGCCGGGGGCAGGGACTGCTAGAGTATGCACTGATACTCGTGTTGGTGGCAGTCATCGTGCTAGTCGTTCTTGTTCTCCTGGGCCCGGCCGTAGGCAACATGTTCAGCAGCGTGGTGGCTATGTTCTAAGGTGCAGCGCAAGTTGCACTCCTGGGGCACACGGCGGTAACGTCTGCGTCTGAATCTGTCAGAACGAGTGTGATTGGCTGGGTTCTGGCGCCGGATGGAGCCGCACGGGTTACGGTCGGCTCAGTTGCGATCCAACCATGGGGGGTGGCTGCGGGTGGTCGCGGGCCATGGCGCTATCTGTGGGAGGAAGCGCACGGCGACAGCACAATCCGCGGACGACGGTTTGGTGTTGAGAGCGCCGGCTAGGCAGGATCGAGCACGCGCCCGAGGAAGAGGATCGCGCCGGTGCTGTTGTCGCGGATCAGGAATAGGAAGGGGTGATCCAGCATCATCTGCACGGATTCATCCACTATGGCCGTGAGCCTCATTATCACTGCGGTTGCCGCGGCCGCTTCGGTGCCCTCTTCGTCAACCGCCACGTATGCCTTGTGCACGACCTCGCTGATGAACAGGTCGCGATTGCCTGTCATACCGGCAAAGTCGGCATCGACAAAGGCAGCCGGCATTCCCAGTTGAATCAGCGTCTCCGACAGATTGAACTCGGATTCGAAGGTGAACTTGGGCAGCATTAGGTTCACCTGTTGGGGGGAGAGCTCGCCGGTGACGGCGGCGACCAGTTCGGCCGAAAGCGATTGCTCCAGTTCCTCAAAACGGCCGATCTCCGGCAGGATCAAGAGCATGGTCAAGCTAGAGTCGCGGTACGGCAACTCGACCGCCTGGTACCCGTCCCCCTGGCCATATCTCAGGTTCTCTGCCTGGGACATCATCGGCACGGTGACCGTGCTGCTGTCCAGCAGGGTAAAGGGTGCGTCGTGGGTGTTGTTCTCCTCGAACGGCAGCACCCATTTCCCGTTGAAATAGATGGCATTGGTCAAGACCAACCGCACCAGCGAATCGAGCGTACCCGGGGGAATGAGGTCCTGGATCTTCTTCTCGGTCTCGTCGCTCACCCAGTCATTGATCGTTTGGCGTGCGGCCTCGGTCGCATTGATATAGTCCACCGTGCGAAGCCCGGCGCCATAGTTCTCTGCCAGGGTGTCGAGAAAGGGGGGAAGGAACTCGTACCCATCTTGACCCCAGATGGCGTTGGCGATGTTCAACCGGAACGCGTCCTCGTTCTCCGGGTCCGAGTATCCGGCAAGTGTCGCGTCCAGGGAGTTGAACGCGGAATGGAGCTGTTCCTGGGGCAGTGTGTAATGCAGGGTAGTAGCCATCTGCTTTTCGGTCTCCCCGCGCGCTCCGGCGTAGGTCATGGCCAGGGCGAGTGAGATGCTGTGCGGTGAGTAGAATAGATTCCCGGCCGCATCTTGGCGCAGCGCCTGGTACAGGTCAAAGGCGAATGCGCTGTTTCCGGCAACCAGTTCGGCAGTTTCGGCGCCGGTGGCGTCGGATGCTAGACGCGGCTTGTCCGATTGCAGCACGGCGCCCTTGGCCGGGCTTGCGCACCCAGACGCCACGCTGACCAGCATGAGGGCCAATGCAAGGCGGATCATCAGTTCTTTGGATCGTTTCATCTGTTTCATGACAGACCTCCGGTAGGGTGAGATAATGATTGGGCTGCAGGGCCACTCCGTACTTGCGCGACATCGGACAGGTCGTCCCCCTGGGGGATATGGGATGACTCCCGAATGCTGCCGGCCGCGTCCACCTCGCCCTCCCACTCGAACCCGGTGACCTCGCTGGCCACCGTCCCTCGATAGACGGTGCGTTCCGGCGGCAGGATCGCATAGGATAAGGAAATGACCCACTCCCCAGCCGTGAACCGGAAATCGGCCGAGCCGATCCATCCTTCGGGCGTGATGTATTCGTCCCTCCAGGTCAGGCCCGGTTCGGGGGCCTCATCGCCATGGCGCTCCACGAGGTATGCCAGGGCGGCATCGCGGGCAGCCAGGACCCTTTCAGATGCCGTCACGGGAACGCGGGGCGGCTTGATCGTCACCTGACCCGCCGCGTTCACCTCCCCTTCCCACCGGAACCCGGCTGCGTCGTTAATCACCAGGGTGTGATAGGTGCAACCATCGGGGAAGAGCATCATGCAGGCGACGGTGATTGTCCAGTCCTCGGCTGAGTACTGGATCACTAGGGACCCCTGCCCTTCGGGCGTGACGTCCGCAGTGATCCAGGCCAGGGTCTCTCGGGGCGCCTCTTCACCGTACTGCGCGCTTGTGCTGGCCAGAGCAGCATCGCGGGCGTTCACGAACTCTATGTCGATGACCGCGTCCGGCGTGACGTTGATGTTGACGTCGTCGACGACCACCACCGGTGAGGTGGTGGTATCCGAGGTCGGTGTGCAAGCGGCCGTGATCAGCAGGGCGAGCGTGCAGCCCAGGATGGCTGCAGCGCCTGATGTTCTCATCGGTTCCGCTTGTACTTTTTCATGATCACTACAGTTAGACGATCAAGAGATGCGAAAGGTTCCGCCAATTCTCTGGCATCCCTTCAGGTGCTGGCACTTTAGGAATAACTCTCCATTATCGATGGTGATTCACGGGTAGAACGGTCACAAAACCGCCAGGTTGTTCTTGAAAAAAAGTACGGGCGTCTCAATACGGCCGGGCAGGGGTCGGTTCG
>DAOUVM010000114.1 GCA_030667645.1 Ardenticatenales bacterium
ATTGCCTTTCACAGAGCCGGAACCTCTAGCACTTGATCAGAAACAACTTGGCGGTTTTGTGACCGCTCCACCCGTGAGTCACCATTGAAAACGGAAAGTTATTCCTTAAAAAGTGCTAGAACTTGCGGAACTCGCCCGACATATCGAGATCCGCCTGACAGGTCTGTGTCATCCGGAAGGTCCCTTGTCTCCAGGCTACGTCCGCCAGCTTGCTCTGCACCGGCATCTGCATCTCTTTAGTGTATCCAGCCTCTGAGAGCACGCCGGTAATGGCTTCCGCCTGCACAGCGGCCGGATCGTACTGAACCAACACCTGCTTGAACGCAGAGCTGGCATAGACACTCTCAACCCCATCCAGGTCGTTCAGCAATTCGCGAACCACCAACACGTGATGGTCAGCATACATGGATGGAACATCAACAATCACCTTTTCCATAACACACCTTGCCTCTTCATCCAAATGAATGGGGCAGCAGGATGAAAACATCCCGCTGCCCACCATCAAACAACCATGAGTTGATCGCTAGAACAACCCCAACACCGTGCCGGTGTCCAGGTCAATGTCCACATCGGTGAACGCGGGCCGAGTCGGAAGACCAGGCATGGTGCGCATGGTACCACAGAGAGGGAAGAGGAACCCGGCGCCTACGCTCGCCCGCACGTCAGTTATCGGCAGCCGCCAACCACGCGGGGTGCCTTTGAGCTTGGGGTCATGGGAAAAGGATAGATGCGTCTTGGCCATGCAGAGCGGCAGGTGGCTCAAGCCCATGTCCGTGAACAGCTTGATCTTGGCCTCGGCTTCGGGAGTATAGTCCACGCCATCAGCACGGTAGATCTCGCGCGCGACAGTTTCGATCTTTTCCTTGATGGACATCTCATCCGGGTAGAGAACCTTAAATTTGCCTGGTTTTTCACAGGCTGCCACCACTGCCCGGGCCAATTCGGCGCCACCCTCGTCGCCATCCATCCAGACCGAACTCGCTGCCACTCCCGAGGCGCCCGTCTCTGTAGCGCGCTTTCGGATCAACTCGACCTCGGCATCAGTGTCGTCCTTGAAGCGATTGATCGCCACCACCACCGGGACGCCGAATTTGAGCGCGTTCTCTATGTGTTGCAGCAGATTGGGCAACCCCTTTTCCAGCAACTCTAGATTCTCCTCAGTATAAGCCTTACCCAACGGCCTGCCAGCGACAACCTTGGGGCCGCCACCATGCATCTTGAGGGCCCGGACCGTGCTTACGAGCACCACACAATCGGGGGCGAGCCCACTCACGCGACACTTGAGGTTCATGAACTTTTCCATGCCGCAGTCGGCGCCAAAGCCGGACTCGGTCACCACATAGTCGGCGATCCTGAGCGCGATCTTGTCCGCGATGATGGAGCTATTGCCCTGGGCGATATTGGCGAACGGACCACAATGAACAATGGCCGGGCTGCCGGCCAAGGTCTGCATCAGGTTGGGCATGATAGCGTCCTTGAGCAACACTGTCATCGCACCGGCCACGTTCAGGTCCTCGGCCGTGATCGGTTCCACCGCCCGAGCAGTCCGCCCTCCGCCCTTCTTGCTGGTGCCGATGATGATGCGCCCCATGCGCCCGCGCAGATCAGCCAGGTCGGAGCACATGGCCAAAGCTGCCATGATCTCAGAAGCGACCGCGATATCATAGCCCGTCTCGCGGGGCGAGCCGTCGGTGACGGTCCCCCGGCCAATAATGATATTGCGCAGCGATGCGTCGGAGACATCCACCACCCGTCGCCACTGAATCGAATAGGGGTCGATGTTGAGGCGGAACATTCGCTCCCTGTCATCGACCGTCAAGTCGGAAGGCTTTGCCGAATCGATGTTCAGCTTTTTCAGGCGCTTGACCATGGAGGGCGTATACTCATCATCTGGACAAAGCGCCTTGGCCAGGAAACTAGTACTCCAACGCCCCTCCTTTGCCATCCGGTTATCTATGGCGGCCGCCAGCAGGTTGTGGGCGGCGCCAACGGCGTGGATATCCCCGGTCAGGTGGAGATTGAAATCCTCCATGGGTACTACCTGAGAGTATCCCCCGCCGGCCGCGCCCCCCTTTATGCCAAAGGTCGGCCCCTGAGAAGGTTGCCGTATAACGGTCATCACGTTCTTGCCGATATAGTGCAGGCCCTGGCTGAGGCCGATCGTCGTCACCGTCTTCCCCTCGCCGAGCGGCGTGGGCGTGATGGCCGTCACGTCGATGTACTTTCCCAGCGGCCGGTCAGCGAACTTTTTCAGCACGTCCAAGTGAATCTTGGCTTTGTATTTGCCATAGTAATCCAGATCATCTTCGGTCAAGCCAATCGACTCGGCTATCTCGATGATTGGCTTCAACTCGGCAGCTTGGGCGATCTCTATGTCGGTTGGTACAGGTTTCACCTTCTTGACCAGCATGATTCGACTCCCTCCTCAAAGAGATAACTGTTAACGCTCAAGACGAGCGGATGTCACCCGGCATTATATCAACTTTCCCGAGCCGAGACGAATTCTCACGTCACGATCGGCCTGAGAAAAGGCACAACCTCGCGCCGTACAGCATCGCGCACAATCGAGTCTGCAACCTCGTGCAGCGATGCCTGATAGTCAGGGTCAATCACCCCGTCATCAGGGCAATGATGCTGCTGGAGAAGCTCTGACGCAAGCTCCTCTACCTGATTGATGGCACATCCTGGCAGGCGTTTGGCCAACAGTTGGGCGAACCCGCAAGCGACGTCTCGGCGCACTTCACAGCGGGTGACCCGTTGCGCATCGTCAAACAGGATACGCAGTTCCGGGCGTCCAAAACAGCGGGCAAACTCTGCTATGTGTGCATCTCCGTACTCTACTCGCCAACTCGCTTCATTGTACGTGCGCATGGTCAGGCTGCAAAAGGGCTTGGGAAAAGCAATCGCCACTCCCATCTCCTCCATTGCCGACCGGAGATGGTCCACTATACGTTTCGGCACCCAGTTTTGGTGCTCAATCGGTACCACAATGGCTCGCGCGCCGCTGCGAGCCACCATCTCGGGCATTAGGTAGGCCATCTGCACGCTCTCGACCAGCCCTATCAGGAGATCAGCGGCCGGCATGACCTTGGGCAGCATGAGAGAGAGGCTCTCTCGATCCGGCGGGATCAGCGGTGGCGCACGCCACACAGATACGTTCCAATGAGCCGGAGCGTGCTGGCGGGTGTTGTCAGCAACCCGCTGTCCAAACGGACCCTGGGTAGCCACCAGAACGCGCATCTGGCGTTGCAGCGGCAGCCAGCCTACTGAGGGGAGGCTCCGCACAGCCGTTACCAGATCCTCAACGGCTCCGCCCGTCTTTTGCTGCAAGTAGGTGATAGAGATGCGGTCCTCATCCAGAGAGAGTCCCACCAGCTTGAGTTCGGGTATTCTCCCCAGCAGGGCACCGGTGATCTGACCGCGAGCGCTCTGCTCCGAATCAATAATCACCACATCGGGTTGCAGAGTCTCTACCTCCCGCACCACATCAGGGCTGTACTCACTCAGCCCAACCACCTGAATATCAGGCTCGTCCTCCAGCAAACTGCTGACACCTTGAGCAAAGAGCGGATGGCTGGCGATGATATAGATTCGAATGGCGTGCAAAACGTCTATCCCTGGGACAGGCCGTCCATCGAAACAACCGGCAGCGCTTTCAGTTCGCAGCCTATTCTATACGAATGCCCCTGGCAGCGTCTATGGTTCATTATAGCCGTTGCGCCAGAGCCCATAGCCGGAAAGGGCTATTCCCGACACGGGCGGTTCAGGTTCCTGCTCCGGCCCCGGCCGGTGCATCTGCTTATCCGTGCACCAGCCCGTGGCGCACCGCAAAGGCGGCCGCTTGCGCCCGGTTGTTGAGGTGTAGTTTGTTCAGGATATTGCGGAGGTGGTTCTTGACAGTGTTCTCGGCAATATGCAAGTGTTCACCGATCTCCCTATTGATCAACCCTTCAGCCACTAGTGCCAATACCTCAGTCTCTCGGGGGCTCAGGCCCTCCACCGCGCCAGGAACCGGCGTCGTCTGATCCAGACGGGCAAACTCACGTAGAATCTTGGTGGCCAGCAGGGGCGAGATGGCTGCCTCCCCTCGAGGCACGCCGCGCAAACGCCGGAATAACTCCTCGGGTTTGACGCTCTTGAGCAGATACCCGGAAGCACCGGCGCGGATGGCGGCAAAAAGGTCCTGGTCATCATCTGACACGGTGAGCATAACGACATGCACCTGCGGCATCTCTGTCTTGATGCGACGCGTGGCTTCCGTGCCATTCCAATTGGGCATCTCAATGTCCATCAGGATCACATCGGGTTGGAGTCTTCTGGCCTGTTCCAGCGCCTCTCGCCCATCCCGGCCCTCTCCGACTATTTGGAAATCGGGCTGCGAGTCGATCAGCCGCGCAATCCCCTTACGAAAGAGATCGTGGTCGTCCACCAACAAAGTACGCAAGCGGTCCATCATTCCCTCAGCGATCCGAATTACATGGAACAAAAATGCACAGACGGGTTCCCTTGCCCGGTTGGCTCTCGATAGCGAGCTGGCCTCCCAGGCCAGCTACACGTTCCCGCATCGTCAACAGACCATAGCTGTCCAGGCGCCCCATCCCGCTCCCCGCCACATCGAATCCAGTCCCATCGTCGGACACGACGACATCCCAGCCCGCCACGCTCTGACGGATTCGCACCTCGACCCGACTGGCGGCCGCGTGACGGCGGACATTGGTCAGCGCTTCCTGTATCACGCGGTGGAGATGGACTTCCACCAGGGGCGGGAAACAGACGGGCCCGCCACTATCTTCAGCCACAAGAACGGCCTCTAGCTGGTTCCTGAGCCCAAAGTCATCAAGATAGTTTTGCAAAGAGGGAATAAACGCTTCCCCTTGCGGTCTAGTATGCCGCAGGTTGCTTAGCACCTCGCGAACGTCATTGTAGGCATCGCTCACATAGGTGTCCAGCAATGCCAGTTCCTCCAAG
This sequence comes from Ardenticatenales bacterium, assembly GCA_030667645.1. Taxonomy (GTDB): domain Bacteria; phylum Chloroflexota; class Anaerolineae; order Promineifilales; family UBA4811; genus GLR113. Next base: position 4,969 of record DAOUVM010000114.1, read on the forward strand.
GCGATCGCCCAGTCTTGGGCATCTGCCGCCCCTTTGACCATCTCTATCTGCAGGTTTAGCAAACCTAGCGTCTGCGCCAGACCGTCATGCATCTCGCGTCCGATCCGCTCCCGCTCCTCCACGATGGCTAGCTGCTGGACCTCAGCGCTCAACTCGGCAATCCGATCCTCCATTTCGGCACGGATGCGGGCGCTCTCGATGGCCGCAGCCATCATGTTCGCAATCGCGGTCAAAAACTCAACATCGTGGATCGCAAAGTGGTGGGGGTCACAACTTCGGACGGTAAGCACACCCAGGCTCCCCCCTTTGGTCTTGAGGGGTACACTGGCAATGGACGGCACCTGATCGGCGCCACACGCCCGGCCGATGATGCGCGGGTCGTTGATCAGATCATCTACGACGATCGGCGTATCCCCGGCCGCGACCTCTCCGCAGATACATTCGCCGACCCGGATGGTATGCTCGCGGAACCAGCGACCGGATTCGCTGCCAAACAAAGCGCCAAGGAGCATCACCTGCCCCTCGTCGTCACCCGCCGGCCCCTTGCGCGGGTCGGGGAGCAGGTGAATCTCACCCCCATCCAGCCCCATTGCTCCGACCACCCGCTCCAGTCCCCGTTCGAGCAGCTCGGGCAATTCTACTGGGTCGCAAAGCGCGTTCGCCACCCTGCATACGGCACTCAGATGCCCCGCCTGTTCCTCCGACGTCAAGCTGCGTTCGCTCAACGCCTGCGTCGCCGTCCGGCGATCCGATTCCAATCTCTCGAGAGCTTGAAAGAGATAGAATGCAACGGACCCGAGGGCAGCCACCAGCAACACCGAGGGCCAGAGAGCACCCAGCCGGTGCAACAGATAGCCCAAAAGGGTAGAGCCCACCACCAGGGCGGCCGCAACCGCAACCCGCCAGACCCTGAACCTCGCTCGGTCTTTGACCTTTGAATCACCCTGCATAGCTCCTCCAATCCATAAATATGGCACGTTATGGCTATTTCGTCAAGCCGCAAGCCATTTGTAGGTTCCTTTGGGCTATACAGATCGCCGGGAGAGATCGAAAGTATGGTATAATCATCAGAGGAACCATGCCCTCAAGCATGCCGCGTCTGCCACACTCTGGTCGATGCGGCCAGGCGTTCCCAGAGTCATCAGATCGAGCGGGACAGCGGCGGGACATTTGCGACGCAATCCATTTCCAGCATTGCCAGGAACAAACTCGAGCAGCAGGCTCCCCTCAGACGATGGCCGATTCCTTTGAACCCGCCTATCTCAAGCTCCTGTCATCCGGTGAGTTGGCCAAACGCGTGCATCTGGCCTATGACCGATTGCATTCGTGTGATCTCTGCCCGCGCCATTGTGGAGCAAATCGGCGCGAGAGCGCCAATGGTGCCGCTTGCCACACCGGAGAGCTTGCCGTCGTCGCTAGCTACAGCGCACATTTCGGAGAAGAGGACCCTCTGCGAGGCTCCGGCGGATCAGGCACCATCTTTTTCGCCTGGTGCAATCTAGGATGCGTGTTCTGCCAAAACTATGACATCAGCCAGCGCGGCTTTGGTCAGCCACTATCTCTGGAAGAGTTGGCATGCGTGATGATCAATCTGCAGGAGAGGGGCTGTCATAACATCAATCTTGTCAGTCCGACCCACGTCATCCCGCAGTTCCTCGGCGCACTCTTGATTGCGTCCAAGGCAAGCCTACGAATTCCCGTGGTCTACAATACTGGAGGCTATGACGCGCTGGAGAGCCTGGCATTGCTGGACGGCATCGTGGATATTTACATGCCCGATACAAAGTACGCTGATGCATCTGTTGCCCGACGGCTCTCCGGCATCCCTGATTATCCTCGGATCAACCAGGAGGCGATCAGAGAGATGCACCGTCAGGTAGGAGATCTGACGCTGGATGACCGAGGGGTCGCCGAGCGAGGGCTATTGATCCGCCACCTTGTCCTCCCGAACGGACTAGCGGGAACGGCCGCGATCGTTCAGTTTCTGGCTCGAGAGATCTCGCCCAATACCTATCTGAACCTCATGGATCAATATCGGCCGTGCTATCAAGCAGTCAATCACCCCGAGCTCGGCCGGAGAATCACCGAGAAAGAGTACCGCCAGGCCCAAGAGCATGCAGCAGAGGCTGGCCTAACCCACTTGGACGGACGACGGTAGAGAATTTCCTGGACACTAGCTTAAAAAGACGGCCACCCCCTTGATTTCGCGTTTCAATTATGTTAAAATGACTAGTCAGTTGTAGTGTAAGCTTTTTCTAGACGAAAAAGGTGCCCACAGCCTATGTCCTCCTATGATGAAGCTGACATGGTCAGCACCCTTGTTGAAGCATCTCAGGAACGGGGATACCTGACTTACGACCAACTGATCAAGGTCTTCCCCGTGATTGAAGATGATCTGAATCTTTTGGAAACCCTACTGGAAGAACTGCGATCACTGGACGTTCCAGTCACTGTATACGAAAGCGAGGAAGAGGCGGAAGCTATTCGCCAAAAGGAACGACGGAACGGCCGGGATCGAAACAAGCGCTCCAATTCGCGGCCTGCTCGGAGATCGCTTTCTGCCCGAAGAGCAAGAGCCGCGGCCGAGGGCGGCATCGAGTTCCA
>DAOUVM010000216.1 GCA_030667645.1 Ardenticatenales bacterium
GGTCACAGCAGAGAGATTGGCCGAGGTGGGAGTGACCACGGTGGGAGAGCTGGCGCGGGCCCCGGAGGCGGAGTTGAAGGAGCGCTTTGGGCGCCACGGCGAATGGATGGCGCGGCAAGCAAGGGGGGTTGACCCCCGACCCGTGGTGACCAAACGCGAACAAAAGTCAGCGAGTCAGGAGACGACATTCGCCCGTAACCTGACCGATGAAGCAGCCATCAAGCAGCAGTTGTGGCATCTATGCCAGGGCGTGGCACGCCGCCTCACAGAAGCGGGCCTGACGGCCGGGACGGTGGCGCTCAAGCTCCGATACGCTGATTTCGCCACCCTGACCCGCCAGATGGCCCTCACGGTGCCTACCGACGATGCGCAGGACGTCTATCGAGCTGCGCTGGCCCTGCTCGATCGAGCTTGGCAGCGAGAGCGGCCGTTGCGATTGCTAGGCGTGGCTGGCCGGAATCTGTCGCCACCTGCCGGGCAAATGTCGTTTTGGTAGACGTTCTCAGGGCGGCCGGCGCTTCCAGACACCGGTGCCACGCACCTGACCCGCAACGGCGCTCCACATCTCGGTGCCCTGCGCGCCGTGCCTCCCGTGTCAGGATTCGGAACCAGGCTCACGGGCGCCTACCGCTCTTGCATTTCTCCTCTTCCAGCCGGCCTGTAACCAACGTGCCATATGGGCATCACCGCCTGCCGCCGATCATTTGCAGGGGCCTTGCTTATCTGCTACACTGACGCCAATTCGCCTCCAACCTCCCACAGGGCCATCCCTTCATGAGAGGGGACCAGAGCAAGGCCGTCCGCACGGGACCTGATGAAAAGGAGTACTCATGTCCGACAAGATTCTCTTTGTGGATGACAACGCCGACACCCAGTTACTCGTGAGCAAGGTGCTGGAGCGGGAGGGATACAAGGTACTAGGCGCCCTCAACGGCGAAGAGGCGCTGGCGTTGGCTCAAGATGAGCAGCCAGGACTCATCCTTATGGACCTCATGATGCCGGGCATGGATGGGCTGGAAGTGATCCGTTGCCTGAGGCGGATGCCCGGCACTGCCCACATCCCCATCATCATCTTTTCGGTCAAGACCGATCTGAAAACAAAATCCGAGGGATTCGAGGCGGGAGCTGACGACTATCTGACCAAGCTCACCTCACCGGCCGAAGTCGCCATCCGCATCAAGGCGACGCTAAAGAAAACTGCAGTCCGGCACGGCCGATTGGTGGGAGTCTTGGCGACCCGGGGAGGGCTGGGTGTCACTACCGTCGCGTTCAATCTGAGTGTCACCCTCCGCCGGCTCACCAACGAAAAGGTCATTGCAGCCGATTTCCGTCCCGGGCAGGGCGCCCTTCGCGTCCTGGCTGGAGAGCGAGACGCTAGCGGGTTGAGTCGTCTGATGCAGCAAGATTCGGCCGATCTGTCCGCCCGCCAAGTCGAAAGGGAACTGATCGAGCACAGCTCAGGCATCCATCTGCTCCTGGCTTCTGATGACCCGACCGACGCTGGGCAGATCGCATCGATCGGTCGCTTTGAGTCCATTGCCCGCCACATTTCAACCCTGGCGCGCTTTGTCGTGTTGGACCTGGGCCCGGCCCTGCCACCCACTACCACCCAGATACTCGATCAATTGGATCACGTCATCCTGGTGATTGAACCCGTCCCACAAACTGTGGCGCAGGCCAAGCTGATGCTGGAAGGTTTGCGCCGATACGGCATGGGTCACAGCAAGATAAGCGTCGTCGCAGTGAATCGCGGCGGCACCAGTCTGCAGCTCCCGTTGAGCCGAATGGAAGACGATCTCGGCTGTCCGGTCCTCGTCGTCTTTCCCCCGGCCGCTGAACTTGCCTATCGAGCAGCGACAGATGGCCAGCCCATGGTATCGCTTCAGCCGGACAGCCTGATTGCCGAGCACTTTGTCAAACTGGCAGAATCCATTTTGCGATAACCATCTGCCGGTTGGCGAGCCCGGGCCAACTCTGAATCTGACCCAGTTGGAGGGCGAGCAAGAGCCTCTGGGACCCCTTGGTATCGACAGGGATCAAGTGGCGATCGGTGTCGAGACCTCGCCGGCACTCTTTCAGGATGGGGCAGCACCTGGCCCAGGTCGAAACTCCCGCTGGCAACCGCCAAAGATCGAGCCCGCGTTCAAGCCGTAGGGCATCCTCTACTGGACATGGAGCCATCCCAACACCAATCGATCTCCGACCAGGTTGCCGGCTGCGTCGTATTGGTAGACGCGGCTGCGGGTGGTCATCCCATAGAGGCCTATCTCCAGGTAATAGTCGCCGGGCGGGGCATCGGCCGGGATAATCAGCCGGTAGGGGTCCAGCGCAGTCTGACCGGGAAGCCACTTGGGGATCCACAGATGGGTTGGGTAGCTCCCGCCCAAGGGGGTATAGTCTGTCTGGTCCCACAGCCGGTTTCCGGCATCCATCAGGTGCACAAAGACGGTGTAGCTCTCTTCAATAGGCGCCAGGCAACGCCATTTGATAACAATGTTCAGTTCATCACCGGGTCGGGTCACCAACGGGTCGCTCCAAACCGCTGTTCGCCGCGAGCCGGCGCCGCTTACGCTGACGCGATCCACACCGACTCGCTGGCCAAAGTTGGCCAGGAGGCTCTCCAGCAGTTCGGTACGAGGGGGGGAAGGATTCGCCGTGACCGCAATCTCTTGCACCGGAACCAGTTCAGATCTGGTTCCAGTGCTCAGGTTAGCCAGGCCGATGCTCAACGGATAGCCTCCAGCAGGCAGATCGAAAGGCAGAGCAAAGCTGAACCGTTCGACAATGATCTCGTTTGGAAGCCACAGTAGAGTCACTAGATGGTTGTCGGTGGTAAAGGGGTAGTGGATGGCACCTACCTGTGCATAGGGGACCAGGTACTCGGTGGTGGTAACCGGAGCCCGCATCGCCAGGTCCAAGGCCACCATCCCGCCGGCCCGGACATCAGCACTGAGCAACCGGTAACCAAGCAGCTCAACGGGCTGGTTCGGGATGGAGCGCAATGGCCGAAACTGGGCGTCCAGTCTTGTATTCCCTGGCTCGACGACCCGATAAAAGCGGCCGTCAGGTCGGAGCCGAAAGCCAACATCCACGATCTCGCGCCGGTAGCCACTCAGGTAGACCGGGCCGTCAGGCAGGTGCTCATAAACTCGTTCCACCCACGGCCGGTCCGTGCTCACCATGCTGGGAATAACGTCGGTCGGATCTGGCCAACGGCCATCCACGTACCGGCTGTACCAGAGCGGGGTAATGTGCTCCCAGTCATTGAGCAAGGTCGCTTCTTCGCCGCTGCCCTCAAATCTCTCCCAGACCGCTGCAATATACTCGTCGCCAGCCTCGTATCCTCGTAGGCTGATACGTGACACGTTCTGAGCCAGGCTCAGCACCGGCCACACCAGCAACCCGATCCACAGAACCAGCAGCACATGATTCCGCGCTCGCCCCGGTGGCGAATGCCGCCAAAGGCTAACCCTCACTGGTGCCATATCCTCCGCCCAATGCACCAATGCCCCGGCTCCCAGACCCGCCATGACGCCCACCAACATGAATGGAGTCAACAGATAGGCCATCACATCCTGCACCGAGTTGATGACAAAGACCAGAGGTCCAAAAAAGGCCAAGGCTATCAAGGCGACGAGTCCCCACTGGGGTTCATCTGCACGGCCGGCCTTGGTCCCAAATAGCGCACGAGCCGACAACGAGACCAGGCCGCCGGTCGCCAGCAGAATTACTGGCAGGGCAAACTGTTGGCGCAATAGCGTCCAGAAAACCAGCAGCCGCTGCCCCTGTTCCGCCAGTCCAAAGTGAAACAGATTGACCCGCAACCCACGCGCCAGGGCCACGTTGAGAAAACCTTCCAGTGTATCCATGTCATGGGGGCCAAAGTCGGGTTTCATCGGACTTTTGATAGGATAATAGAGCCAGACCGCCAGTCCTAACAAGCCACAGAGCAGCATGTTTCGGGGCGTGCGCCAGCGTCTCTCGCTCCACCACCGCCGAGAGGTCACGTTAATGATACCCGGCCGAACAATGATGATGAACAGCAGATAGGCTGGAAAACAAAAGATGGTCAGCGGATGGTGCGTAGGTCCCAACCCGGCGACGACGGAAAAAGCGTACAGCCACCGGTCCTGATCGGTTCGCCACCAGCGCAGCAACAGAAAGATTGCCAGCGTGTTCAACGTGACGGTGACCACATGAGAGTTGACGTGAATACTGTGCTGCCAGTAGTCGGCCGCTACCGCAACCACCGAGGCGGCGAAGAGAGGGGGAAGCAATGAGGGACGGGTGTTTCGCTTGGATTCGATCTGCCACACGGACCCAAAGACCAGTGCGCTCGTCAGCGCTCCGGCTGCGGCCGCTAGTAGATGACTGCGTTCGGCGATGCTGCCGATGCCGACCAGCGTCTGCCACGCTTTGGTCAACAGCGTCATGAACGCGTATCCAGGCGGGTGAGCAATCCCCATCAAGTGCGCTACAAAGGTGTATTCGGCGGGATCGCCGGGAACAATGCCGGTGGCGGCAGTGGCCGCATAAAGAACAAAAAGCCCGCCGCCCAGGACGCCTGCCATCAGCGCGGGGAGTTTTTCCTTGCTCACAGGATCTTCCCCGTGTGGGACGGCCGTCTCAACCCGGTCAAGAGCACGATGAGAGCAAAGTGGGGCAGTGCGAGCATTCGCCTCCATCGCCAGGGCTCTTGAAAAAGCCGGTAAAGCCACTCTACTCCCGTGCGGCGCATCCAGCGGGGCGCGCGTTTCGTCTTGCCGCTAATGAAATCGAACGCGCCGCCTACTCCCATCGCTACTCCGACTCGCAATCGGGGAAGATTGCGGGCAATCCACTTGTCCTGTTTCGGCGCCCCATAGGCCACAAAGAGGATGTCCGCCTGCGATTGGTTGATCAGTTGAACTATCTCCTCTTCTTCCTCGGCCGATGGATCGCGATCGCTGGTACCGGCGATTTGTAGGCCAGGGTACCGTGCCTCCAGAACCCTGGCCGTCCGTTGTGCAACCCCGGGCGCAGCGCCCAGCAGGAATACCCGCCATCCCTTCTCCGCAGCTCGCTCGGTGATCAGCGGCACTCCGTCCGACCCGGTGACCCGTTCCGGGAGGGTCGATTCCGGGCATTTGCCGGCCCGGCTCAACCATTTCGCAGCCCACAGCA
>DAOUVM010000173.1 GCA_030667645.1 Ardenticatenales bacterium
CTGGAGCAAAGCGATGGCAGTGATCGCTTTCGGCTCCACGTTGATGGCGTGGACTTTGTGATCGACTTTCCCAATGCGACCATCCATTGGTCACCGCAGTTGGAGCGGGAGATAGCAGCCCTTCCCGGCGTGCGGGATGTGAGAACGCAGAAGGTGGCGCGCTAGTCAGACGTTGCATGCGGGGTACAGGTACCGAGAGGTCAATGGCGGAATGCTGGAATTACTGATCGGAATGAGAGGTAGATAACGATGAAGTGTATTGGTGTGATGACCAGCGGGGGCGATGCGCCGGGCATGAATGCCTGCATCCGTGCGATTGTCCGCACCGCCATTGCCAAGGGGCTCAAGGTCAAGGGGATCCAGGGTGGTTTTGCAGGGTTGCTAGATGGCGACATCCACGAAATGGGCAAGCGGGATGCCAGCGGGATCATCCAGCGAGGCGGCACCGTGCTGCAAACTGCTCGCTGCCCGGAATTTATGGAAAAAAAGGGGCAGGTGCTGGGGTTGCGGCGGCTGAATGAAGAGGGGCTGGACGGATTGGTGGTCATCGGGGGAGATGGTAGCCTTCGTGGGGCCCTGGCGCTACACAGGATGGGGTTCGCGGTGGTGGGCATCCCTGGCAGCATTGACAATGATATCAACGGCACTGACATGTCAATTGGGGTGGACACTACCCTCAACACCATTGTTCGTGCGCTGGATGCGCTGCGGGATACGGCCTCGTCTCACGAGCGCGCTTTCCTGATTGAGGTGATGGGTCGCAAGTGCGGCTATTTGGCGGTGGTCGGTGGCATCCTTGGCGGAGCGGAAATGATCCTCATCCCTGAAATCCCATTCGAGCTGGAGGCGGTGGCCCAGGTTGTGCTCGATGCCTATGTCCAGGGAAAGAACCATGCCCTCATTGTTGTGGCCGAAGGGGCTCGGCCTGACATCCACAGGATCGCAGAGTATCTGCGCCAGCACCAGGTAGGTTTCGATGTGCGAGTGACCATTCTGGGCCACGTGCAGCGCGGCGGACGGCCCAGTGCTTTCGACCGGCTCATGGCCACCCGCCTGGGGGTGGGGGCCGTCAAGGAGCTACTGAAGGGCAACCATGGAATTATGATCGGGTTGCAGGGAGCCATGACGGGCACCGTTCCGTTGGAAGAGGCAACGTCGCACCAACGGAAACTGAGGGACGAGTACATCGAGCTGTTCAATCTCGTCAGCTAGGCGGGTCGACCGGGGAACCTGGTCTGGCGCCCCTATTCGTTCTGCTAGATGAATGTGGGCTCTTGATAGACGCCAAACACTTGACGCAGCACGGTGATTATCTCCCCCAGGGTCGCATAGGCGCGGACGGCCTCCAGTAGCGGGGGCATCAGGTTCTCTGGCCCCCTTGCTGCATCGCGCAGCGCCCCCAGCGTGCTCGCCACACGCTCGTTGTTCCGTTCGTGGCGCACTTTTTCCAAGCGGGCCATCTGACGCTCGAACCCCTCCGGGTCCATCTTCAGTATGGGGATGGAGATATGCTCCTTGTCATCCAGGAAATCGTTGATGCCCACGATGGTGCGCTCTTTCTCGTCTGTCTCTCTTTGGTATTGGTAGGCTGCCCTGGAGATCTCGCGCTGGAAGAACCCCTGTTGGATAGCAGGCAGCACTCCACCGATTGTTTCAATCTGATCAAAGTACTCATAGACCTGGCGCTCCATCTCTAGCGTCTGCGTTTCCACAAAATACGAACCACCTAGCGGATCGAGTGTGTTCACCACGCCGCTTTCGTGTGCGATGATCTGCTGGGTGCGCAGGGCGATGGTGGCGGCTTGTTCGCTGGGGAGCGCCAAAGCCTCGTCCCGGCTGTTGGTGTGCAGGCTCTGGGTACCCCCCAGCACGGCCGCCAATGCCTGAATAGCGACCCGCACCACATTGATTTCTGGCTGTTGGGCGGTGAGGGCAAATCCGGCCGTCTGAGTATGGAAACGGAGGAGCCAGGAGCGGGGGTCCTTGGCCTTGAGAGTCTGTTTCATTTCCCGGGCCCAGATCCGCCGTGCGGCCCGGTATTTGGCAATCTCTTCGAAAAAGTCATTGTGTGCGTTAAAGAAGAAGCTGAGCCGAGGTGCAAAGTCGTCGATGTCCAAACCTCGGTCCAGGGCCCAACGCACGTACTCGAGGCCATCCGCCAAAGTGAAAGCGAGTTCCTGAGCGGCTGTGCTGCCGGCCTCCCGGATGTGGTAGCCGCTGATACTGATGGTGTTCCACCGTGGGAGGTGCTCGCTGCCGTATGCTATTGTGTCGGTTACCAGTCGCATGGAGGGTTCTGGGGGGAATATGTACTCTTTTTGGGCAATGTACTCTTTCAGGATGTCGTTCTGGGTGGTTCCGCCGAGCTCTTTCATGGGGATGCCCTGCTTCTCGGCCGCCACAATGTACATCGCCCAGATGATGGCAGCAGGGCTGTTGATGGTCATGCTGGTGGTCACCTTGTCCAGCGGGATCCCATCCAGCAGGATTTCCATGTCCTTCAGGCTGCTCACCGCCACACCGCACTTGCCGAATTCGCCCAAGGCCTCCGGCGCGTCGGTGTCATATCCCATCAATGTGGGCAGATCAAAGGCAACGGAAAGCCCAGTTTGCCCCTGTTCCAGCAGGTATTTGAACCGCTGGTTGGTCTCTTCGGCCGTGCCAAAACCGGCGAACATCCGCATGGTCCACAGCCGGCCGCGATGCATGGTTGCATGAACACCGCGAGTGTACGGATACTCGCCAGGAAAACCCAAGTCGCGCCGATAGTCCCAGTCGGGCAGGTCCAGCGGGGTGTAAAGACGCTCAATCTCTTCGCTGGACGTAGTGATGAAAGCCTCTTGTCGCTCCGAGAAGCGTTCCAGAGTAGGCTCCAGAGTGTTCTTCTCCCAGTCGGACCTTGCTTTATTCAGTTCTTCCAGGCGCTGCTTGTCGTATATCACTCTTCCTGCTCCTTTTGCCGCGCGTGACCAACCAGGGCCCGCTCTGATCGGCGTGGGGGGGGGACGTCTGTTCTAAGGAAAGACTATCGATCGCAATCCGGACAGGCGACTCGGGCTGCTCATCAGCAGAGTCGACTCTACTCTACCAGTTCTACCAGGACACCGCCAGCGCTCTTGGGATGAACAAAGGCAACCTTTCTGCCTCCGGCCCCGCCAATGGGCTCGTCATGTATCAGGCGAATTCCCTGGGCCTTGAGTTCCGCCAATGTGGTCTCAATGTTATCCACTTTGAAACAGATGTGATGCAGCCCCGGCCCGCGGCGAGCGAGAAACTTGGCCATGCCGCTGGTGTCGGTCGTCGGCTGCACCAGCTCAACCTCGGTTGCTCCGACCGGCAGCATCGCTATGATGGTTTCCTGTTCCGGCAACTCTTCTCGATGGTCCACGGAGAGGCCCAAGGCGGTTTGCCAAAAACTCAAACCCTCCTCGATATCGGGTAGGACAATCGCTATGTGGTCAACACCGAGCAGCGCCACCTTGGACTCCTTTCCATCCTAGCACATCCGCAAGGAACGGTCTTTTTCAATCCAAATCTAGTTTACTCGCATCCCAGCGAAAGGCCAACCGAGCCAACATGATTCTGTGACGGTGGGCAAGCCAACGCCCGCCCCAAAGGCGCCGCCTGTCGAGTTGTCCCGAGCGTCAATGGGGGATCAATCCGGGAATCTTTGCGTCCGAATTTGTACAAGATTCATGTGGCTGCTGTCGCGGCGAGGCCGATAGTCCGTGGACTGGAGGTGAAACGCCGGGCTGAACTCCCTTACAGCCAGTTTGTCTGGCCAACGAAGAGACGCTGGGCGCGAATCGCCGTCGGTCTGCCCGAGTGCTCGCAATGCCCGTGGCCATGGCGGAGAAGAGGACGCTGGATCTTGATCTCAAGACCTTGGTCGTGGCTCGGCGGCGGGGCCGGCACACCCCCGTGGTGGCAAAAGGATGGGCCATCAGGTCTGTGCCGAACGTCAGATTAGGCAATGGCTTGCCGGATGCGGCGGGAGAGTTCTCCAAATCGATTGCCGTATTGCATCTCTAGCGCACGTGGCCGTGGCAAGTCAATCACAAATTCGGCCGTGATCCGGCCGGGGCGGGGGCTCATCACAAGCGTTCGGTCCGACAAGAGGGCTGCCTCCCCAATGCTGTGGGTGACCATTAGCACGGTAGTCTGCTCGGCGGACCAGATACGCAGCAGTTCCTCTCCCATTGGCTCTCGAGTGAGTATGTCCAGGGCGTCGAATGGCTCATCGAGTAGGAGCACTTTGGGCCGTGGAGCGAGCGCCCGGGCAATGGCGACCCGCTGCTCCATTCCGCCTGAGAGGATCGGCGGGTGAGCCTCTGCAAAGCCTTCCAGGCCAACCAGCCTGATCAACTCTTCCGCTCGCCTGATGGCGGCCTGGTGATTCAGTCCCGTCAGTTCCAGCGGCAGGGTGATGTTCTCCAATACGGTCCGCCACGGCATGAGGGTTGGCTCTTGAAAAACGATCCCGATTTGCCGACTTGGTTGCGTCAGCGGTTCGCCGTCGAAGAGAATTGTTCCCCGAGTAGGGAGACTCGGGCCAGCCAGTGTCCGCAACAGGCTGCTCTTGCCGCAGCCGGATGGCCCCACCAAACTGACAAACTCGCGCTCACCGATTTGCAGAGAAACCCGGTCGAGAGCCTGCAGCGCTCCAGCCGAATCGGCATAGGTGAGGCTGAGCGATTGGGCTTGCAGCATATCTAGTAGGCGGTGATTGGGCGCGGGCGACCGACCAGCCAGAGTTCCCCTTACCGAACGCCGGCCGCATCCACAAACTGATTGGTCCAGGAAGCAGTCAAGTCAATAGGTTCCTGGATAAAGCCAATGTTGAGCAACACTTGCTGGGTGGCGTCCCACGCCTCTGTGCTGGTGAGGCCCAGCCGCGGGGCGCGCCATATTTCCAGCGAGGCCTGAAGAACTGCCCGCTGCGCTGCCTCAACGTCGGGGGTTGCGCGCAGCCCCTCGATGTACTCTTTGCAGATCTCGAATGCTTCGTCCGGGTCGTCCAGCACCTCGCGAACCCCTCTAAGGATGGCACGGGTCATCCCCTCAACTAGTTCCGGATTTTCCTGAATGGTCTTTTCATTCGTCAGCAGACCGGCCGATACCAGGTCGACATAGTCCGACGTCTGGATAACGTCGAGGAATTCACCCGCGACCTGCAACCGCGCGGGCTCGTTGTTGGAGCAAACCACGACTGCTTCCACTTGGTCCTGCGCTAGCGCTTCCGCCTGCGTATATCCGATCTCTATCAGGTCGACGTCGCTGTCGCTCAACCCAACCGCATTGAGAAGCCCCTCAAAGCCAACGTAGCTGGCACCGAATAGCCGGGAATTCCAATCCGCCGACCGGCCAGGTCGGCAGCGGTTCGAATGCCAGTGCTTGTCTTGGCTATCACCGCGACGGGGTATTCCTGGTATCACTGCATTACGTACACAACCGGCAACCCGTTGGCACGGGCCAGGATCACTTGCTCGCCGCTGCAGAGCGAAAAGGCGATCTCTCCCGCACCCACCAGGGCGATCCCATCAGTTTCATAACTGTAATCGAACTCTACCTCCAATCCCTCAGCCGCAAAAAACCCCTTGTGGTCCGCCACATACAGGGGGGCGTACTGTGGATCCGGAATATACCCCATGGGCAGTCGGATGAAGGTCTCCTCTTGGGCTGGGGGTGCGCTGGTGCAGGCTGTGGATAGCAGAGCCAGCACCACTCCAAGCAGCAGGTGAATTCTCATTGATGTATCCTCCGCAATGGGCTTTATCGGCGTTGTTCGGCAAGGCTTGCAGTGGATTTCTGCCCTTGCCAGGATAGAAGGTGTCGCTCTATCACGGAAACCAGTCCATAGATGGACA
>DAOUVM010000233.1 GCA_030667645.1 Ardenticatenales bacterium
ACAGTGACCGGCTCTATGGCGGCAACCGTCTCTGAATAGGACTCGGTCTCCGTTTCCCACCGGGAATCCAGTCGACGTAGGAAATAGCCGATGAGCAGGGTTATGGCCAGCGGCACAGCCAGCCGCAGGAGAAAAAGTCCGATGACAACCAGTGGTTCCAATAGTTCGTTCATCATCGCCACCACAGAAAGAGACCAACCGGCGCCTATCGCCAGCTATGAGCAAACCTTATCACAGCAAGGAGATGGGGTCTATTGGGTGTTGTACCCATTTCGGCCGCGAGGTGGGTCGTGATCGACAGCCGCGCGGCAGCGTCGGTGGGTCACTCTCGGTTTCGTGGCGCCCTGGCCGAGGGTGGGGGTGCGAGGGACACGATAGAGCGGAGCTTGAGCCTCAGTCTACGCTAATGAGCCCTTTCTTGATGGCGTACTTGACCAGGGCTACCCGGCTATGGAGGTCAAGCTTGCGCATGATGTTCTCGCGATGCCGGTCGACTGTCTTGACGCTGATCGTCAGGGTTTCGGCGATCTCCCGATTCGTGTGGCCCTCAGCGATGTGGGTCAACACCTGGCCCTCACGCGGGGTCAGTTCGTTGCCGGCCGGGGATCGGATCCCTTGCGATCGCTGCAGAAAATCCTTTACCAGCAGTTTGGCCAGCGGAGGATAGAGGAAAACGTGGCCGCGGCTGACGGCGCGGATGGCTGAAACCAGATCGTCCGGAGCCGCGCGCTTGGGTACATAGCCGGAAGCACCGGCATGGAGCATCTCGAAAAAGTACTGCTCATCTTCGTGCATCGTGAGAGCAAGCACCGAGCTGTCCGGATTGGCGGCTTTGATGCGGCGGGTGGCTTCGATTCCACTCAGTCCCGGCATCACTACGTCCATGATCACCACATCCGGCGCCAGGTCGCGCACCGCTTCAATTGCTTCTTCCCCGGTGCTGACCTCTCCCACGATTTCCATATCGTCTTCGGCCGAAAAGAGCATGCGCAAGCCGGCGCGCACTACCTGGTGATCATCGACCAACAACAGTCGAATTCGCGACACCTTTTACCTCCTTGACATCCACCGGCGCGTCCACGCGAATGCGCGTGCCGCCGCCGGGCGCAGAGTCGATCTCGTACTGCCCCCCCAGCAGCAGGGCTCTTTCTTGAATCCCCATCAGGCCCCAGCTTGCGGGCTGGTCGCGCCGGATCATTTCGGCCGGGTCGAAACCGCGCCCATTGTCAGAGATGGTCATACGTATTCGAGTAGGTGCAAACGACAGCACGACACTTGCCTCGTCCGCTTGGGCGTGTTTGGCGACGTTGGTCAGCGCCTCCTGGGCAATGCGAAAGAGGACGGTCTCGAATTCTGAGGGCAAGCGGAACGAATCGCCTTTGATCACCAGACTGGCGCTGATGCCTGACCGCTCCTCGAACTCGCGCACGTACCAGTCAACCGCAGCCACCAGTCCCAGATCGTCCAATTGGGATGGTCTGAGGTCAGCGATTATGCGCCTGAGCTCACGGAGAGCGCCGGAGCAAAAGGACTGCAACTCGTGCATCTGCTCTGATGCCGCAGATGGGTCAGCCAACAGCATCGTCTCCATGCCACGCAACCCCAGGGCGACGGCCGTGAGCGACTGCCCGGTAGAGTCGTGCAGTTCGCGGGCGATGCGCTGCCGTTCGGATTCCTGTGCGCCAACTGCTTGATGGAGCAGCTCTGACAGCCGCTTTTCTCGTTCGTGCGCCTCTTCCGACAGACGCGCGTTCTCAATGGACATGCCCAATTGCTGCGCTGCGGCCGCCATCAAGGAGAACTCTTCGGCGGAAAGGCCCGGTCCGCCACTAGCTTCAGCTTGATCCAGCACCAAGCTGCCGATCACATGGTGCTGCTCTGTGATTGGGAGGCTTAGGGTCAGCACCGGGCTGGCATACTCTCGACACCTTTGCCTCTCGGTCATCTCCTCGGGAAAGAACTCGATGACTGATCCATCACGGTGTCTGCACATGGCTTTCTCGCCGGCCACAGAGAGTTCTCCCAATTCGAGAGCCGCCCGGTACTGCTGGCTGTCTGCGCCTGCCGCCACCGAGCTCTCAAAGCCGGCCAAGGCTTGCATCTCCAGCGTGTTGGTATGCCGGTTGACGAGCAGGATCGTGCCGGCGTCAGGAAAGCTCAAGCTCTGCACGATCTCTGTCAGGACGGCGAGCAGCCGATCCTGCAAACTGATGGGCGCCGCCAGGACATTGGATAGGCCCAACAGCAGCGAGAGTTCATGCGTCGCCAGGCGCAGCTCTTCGTTGAGTCGTTCCATCCTCCGGCCGGAGAGGCGTTGGGCTTCCAGAGCGCTCGTCTGGGCTGCCAGTTTCTCCTCATTGGCGGCCTCGAGCAGGCGTTGCCCTTCCACCTCAAAGGCATTCAGGGCCCGGACCAGAGCGATAGTCATCATCGCCGCCATTGTGGCCCGGAACAACTGGATCGGAATGCCGAACCACTGGAAAAAGAGAGTAGAGTTGAGGAAGCTTGATAGGGCGAGCGGACTCGGGCGGACGAAGCTCTGACCCACGACGCCGTAGAGAAGCAAGGCGGTGGTACACCAGACCAGGTCGCGACCGAATTCGGGCATACCGTGCTCGCGAAAGGCTCGCTGTTGGACCATCAATGCCCACGCGCCGATGAGCGCAGCAGGGATACCGAGGCAGTAGCGGGAGAGCACGTCAGCCACCGCGATGGTTTCCTGGGGCGCCGGCCGGAGGATGATCACCGAGATCAGCGTGCTGGCCAGCCACAAGCCGCCCATGCCCACGAGGGGCACGTAGATCCCCCGGCGCGTTACCGGTTCTGGTTTTAGCAGGCGGATGCCAAAGGCGGACATGGCCAAGAACGAGGCTGCCAGGATTGCCAGCCGGATCGTCTCCTCAGGCACGGTTGGGATGTGACCCTGGGTGTGGGCGGCGATCTTTTGGAACATCTCGAACCATTCATGGATACCGTGCAGGATGCCGAATCCTGCAAGTGCCGGAATGGCACGGGCGAATCTGAATCTCGATACCCGCCGGCCGGCCAATAACAGCGCCAACCCGAGGGAAAAAAAGGCGAGCCCATAGATGAAATAGACGCCCACAATCTGTTGAATCAGGAAAGCAGAGATGGGGTTCATCGGCCGTTTCTCAGAGCGACTCGATAGACGAACTTGCGTGCCGGCGCCGGGGGCCAGGTGCGCGTCGATGCGGGCGCCGACCGGTGGCTGCGTTCATTTTCGTTTCGGGGTTCCGACGGACCGGCGGGGTGGGGCGCCGGCCAGGTCAGGATGGGTGCTCGCTTGCACAAAGGCTTCGAACAGCTTTTTCATGCGCGGATCCTCCTCCAGCAACCACTCGGGGTGCCATTGCACGGCCACCACCCACCCGTCACCATCGCTTTCCAATCCCTCGACCAGTCCATCGGGTGCGCGGGCGGTCACGTGCAACCCGGCGCCCACGTCTCGGATCCCCTGGTGGTGAAGGCTGTTGACCTCAACTTCCGGGTCGCCCAGAATTCGCGCCAGGCGGCTGTGCGGCTCTGGCCGCACCGTATGTGCGAGTCTGTTGTACGGCTCATCAGGACGGCTGTGGTGCCTGGCGCAAGCCGGCGCCTGGGCGGAGATATCCTGCCAGAGAGAGCCCCCGCAAGCGACATTAAGGGTCTGGATTCCGCGGCAGATGCCCAGTAGCGGCATATTGTCCGCCAGCGCCCAGCCGGTAAGGGTCAATTCCACCCAGTCTCTCCGGGGGTCCACTTTGCCGAGCGCGGGATGGGGTGGCTCGCCATAGCGGGCCGGATCGAGGTCGACCCCTCCGGCGAGCAGCAGGCCGTCGATCTGCCGGTAGAGCGCGCGGAGCGTGCTTTCACGGCCGGTGATGGGGATGAGGAGGGGGGCGGCGCCGGAGACCTCCAGGGCCTCCAGGTAGCTCTGCGGCACGGCCGACGATGCGCTGCCTCGGGCGCCCTCTGATTTGATCGTGGCGCACGGAATGCCTACCAGTGGCTGCATGCCGCTCAATCTCCCGGCGAGACCAGGCGCCGAACGGAAGCGCTACTCGCCCGTCATCACGAGCATTGGCTTCATGCCAAAGCTCTTATAGTGGGGGCGAAGCCGGTCGGTATTATAGTGCTCTTCCACTTTGACCACCTTGGCGGAGCCGGTGACAACGTCCACCGGCATATCGTCATACCGGCCGTTCTTGAGAACCACGAGCCGGCCGTGAATCCCCTTGAGAATCAAGTCCAGAGCCAGGTTGCCATAAGCCATCGGAACGATCGAATCGATGGCATCGGGGTCGCCTCCCCGTACCAGGTAACCCAGTTTTTGGTTGATCGTGTTGATCGGTTTGCCATTGTTGTAAGCCGGCGAGATCTCCTTGAGGTTGGCGGACACCAGATCACCGATGCCACCCAGTTTGGCGTGGCCGTAAGAGTCCGTGGTGGCGTCCCTGAGAATCATCTCGCCCCCGCTGAACATCGCCCCCTCTGACACCAGCACCACCGAGTACTTGCTCGGGTTCTTGTAGCGGTCACTTACCAGCAGTTCGGTCAGTTTTTCGATGTTGAACTTGAATTCTGGTATGACGCAGCGATTCGCGGCGCCGGCCATGGTGGGCAGCATGGCGGTAAAGCCGGCATAGCGGCCAAAGACCTCTAGCACCAGTATCCTCTCGTGGGAACCGGCCGATGTGCGCAGGCTGTTGGTCATCATGATCGTTCGCGTGATGCAGGTACTAAAGCCAATGCAATAGTCGGTGCCCGGGACGTCGTTGTCCATCGTCTTGGGTATGGCGACCACCTTGACTCCCTCGGTGTACAACCGCACGGCATAGCTGAGCGTATCGTCGCCGCCGATCGGGACGAGATAGTCCACTCCCAGGTAGTCGAGATTCTTGAGGACTTCTGGCGTC
>DAOUVM010000125.1 GCA_030667645.1 Ardenticatenales bacterium
CGGGCGGCAGGACATCTTTCAAGCTGACCTTGAGATTGAGCGTTTCTTCGTAATTGACGGTTCTGAATTTTCTGACCATGCCTGAAGTTTACTACGATTTTGCCGGTGGACAAAAGAGGTTCTCCGACAAACTGCTAGAAACCGGGGAAGAAGCCAGGGATCACTGCGTCTTCTCCTCCCCCTCCCCATTTATGCAACAGTCACGGCATCTGTGGGTGTGATTCATTGTTTTGCAAAGTCGCCTTGACCGTGCTGCAAGATGTAATGGGGCGTTCCGGGCACCGTTTGAGAGAATTCAGAGGGGATTGGACCTTGATCATTGGGCTTCTTTGCACCTTTTTCCGTTGCTGTAGACCTGGAGAGCAGCATTGAGGTCGAAAGCAGTCTGATTTGGCCACCATGATGCCCACTTGGATAGAAAAACCACGGGAAACTCGCATTTTCAGTTGCAGAACCTCCCCCTGCAAAAAACTGAACCGCACCCGGCATCTGTAACTGTTCACAGTTGGGGTAAGGAAGTTCATGGCGGGGCGGTTGCGGGGGATGCCGCAAGGCAGTCAAGCACTGGAGGAAGGAATTCTGGTCGCGGGCGGCCCAGGTGCCAAACAAACTGACCAATGTGAGACGCGTTCTTGTCCCCTCATCGCTGCGGGAGCCACCGCTCACCTTGCGAATTGCCACCAATGGACAGAGGCTGCGTTCCGCCAGATTGTTGTCAGCTGGCAGATTGGGTACGAGCACAAACTGGAACAACTCATCTTGATGCCGCATCAAGTGTTTGGTCAATGTGCAACACGGGTGCTCATAGCTCAAGGCGTATTGCCTCCCCAACTCGCCAACTTGCGTGATGAGGTTTTCATATTCAGCTTGCCGCTCTTGGTGCGTCGCCTTTGGGTTCTCCTTCAGCCAGCCTTAGGCATCCTCATACAGCTTCCGCACCGCAGTCGCCCACGTCACTACCTCAACGGTCGCGGCATGGGTTTCCCTGAGTTCGTGCAGATCGCGCAGCCAATGCACCCAGCAGCGTTGGTGCTGGCAAAGGATTAGGTTGTATGCGGCGTGAGAGTGTGTCACCAACCACCCGCGGAAATCATCACCCAATATACGCCTGGCCACTTGATGCCCCCGGCTCTGATCATACTCAAAATAGCGCACGGCCTCCGGCCCCCCGGTCACAAGGGCCCAGATATGGCCATTCCGCTCATTCTCCCGCCACCCTGTCTCATCACCATGCACCACCGTGCTGGCTTGCATTTCTCCTTGAACCCGACCGCTTGGGTCTGCAACTCCCCTCGTACCGCATGCTCCAGCTCTGCGATCTCCCTTGCGCTCAACCACAAGTTTTGCATTGTGTGCAGATACCCTTGCACTTGGCGCACCGGCAGCCGCAGCGTCGTCCGCAAGTATGCCACCAAACTGGCTATCCGCACCCCAATCCGCCTCTGCCCGATCACCTGACCGCTCAGGTCCAATCGCGGGCGACGCCACCGCTCCCAATGGGGACACCACCGCTTGACCACCTGATGCTCTATCACCTCCACCGGCTGTGGCGGCGGCAACTCGATCACCTGGCGTGTGCAATCATTGCTTTCTCCGCGCAACCGATAGCAACAGTCTGGACAGTTCGCCATTGCATGCCGCTCAATCCGCGTTGGTTCCTCTCGCTTGCGCGATCTGTTGTGCTTTGCTGCCCGCTTCTTTCGGGGTGCTGGGGGCCCGGTCCCCGGCAGCCGGTTCCGCTTGACGAACGGGGGAGGCTTTTTCTTTCGTTGCTCCGACTCGGCAATCCATATCACTGCTTCCTGCGGCTGGCTCGTCAACTGAGCCACCCGCTGCTGCAACGTGGTCACCTCGGTGTGCAGCCGCTCGTTCTCAGCAGGAAGCGTCTTGATCTCTGCCTTGATCATGGCGGCAAGTCCAACACATTCTGACGGAACCGTGAACAGCTACTCAAGCCCCGGATTCCCCAAAATACCTCCGCAAGTACTGACCGGTATAGGATGCTTCCACCTGTGCAACCTCCTCGGGCGTCCCCTCTGCCACAATCGATCCGCCGGCCGCACCTCCCTCTGGACCCAGGTCAATCAGGTGGTCGGCTACCTTGACGATATCCGGATGGTGCTCGATGATGACCACCGTATTCCCCTTGTCAACCAACCTATTGAGCACCTCAATCAGCTTGGCTACATCGTGGGCGTGCAGCCCCACTGACGGCTCGTCCAGGACATAGAGAGTCTGGCCGGTCGCTCGCTTGGACAACTCCTTGCTCAACTTGACTCGTTGAGCCTCCCCGCCGGAGAGGGTGGTAGCCGGTTGGCCCAACTGGATGTAACCCAGCCCCACGTCCCGCAAGGTGAGAAGCTTGCCCCGTATGGCCGGAAAGCTGGCAAAGAAATCCAGACCCTCGTCCACGCTCAGACCCAACACCTGGGCGATGTTCAGTCCTCGAAATCGTATCTGTAGAGTCTCCCGATTGTAGCGGGCCCCTTTGCAGATATCGCAAGGGATGTACACATCGGGCAGGAACTGCATCTCGATGCGCAATTGCCCCTGCCCGTGGCAGGCTTCGCAACGGCCGCCTCTGACATTAAAGCTAAAGCGGCCGGGCTTATAGCCACGCACCTTGGCATCAGGCAACTCGGAGAACAGGGACCGCACCTTGTCAAAGAGATTGGTGTAGGTGGCCGGATTAGACCGCGGGGTGCGGCCGATAGGGCTCTGGTCAATGCTAACCACCTTGTCTATCAGCTCCACACCCTCAATAGAGTCATGCGCCCCCGGCCGCTGCTTGGAACCATGCAACATCTGGGCCAGCCGCTTGTGCAAGACCTCGATCACCAACGTACTCTTGCCAGAGCCAGAGACGCCGGTGACACAAATGAGCTTGCCCAGCGGGATCCGCACGTCGATTCCCTTCAGATTGTGCTCCCGGGCACAGCGGAGCACCAGGGCTTGCGAATTGCCGGCACGGCGGCTCTCCGGCACAGGAATGCTCATCCGGCCAGAGATGTATGCACCGGTGAACGAATCGGGGCACGCAATCAGCTCGTCCAGCGTGCCAGAGCAGACAACTGTTCCCCCCTTGACCCCCGCGCCCGGTCCCAGGTCCACAATCCAGTCGGCCGCGCAAATGGTATCCTCATCGTGTTCCACTACCAGCAGCGTGTTGCCCAGATCGCGCATTCCTTCCAGAGTACGCAACAGCCGTGCCTGATCGCGCTGGTGGAGCCCGATGCTGGGCTCATCCAATACATACAAAACCCCCATCAGTTGCGCTCCGATCTGGGTGGCTAGGCGGATGCGCTGCGCCTCGCCACCACTGAGTGTGCCGGCCGCTCGGCTGAGGGTCAGATAGTCCAATCCAACATCCACCATGAACCCGAGTCGGGCCAGGATTTCCTTAAGAATCCGGCGCGCAATGGCCTGCTGACGAAGCGACAGGGGGGATCCTCCGCTTTCTCTCCCCTGCAGCCGCTCCGTCCAGGCCAGCGTGTCCGCCACCGGCCAGCCCACCACCTCTACAATCGACACACCGTCAATCGTGACCGCCAAGCTCTCCGGCCGCAGTCGTGCACCATGGCATGCGGGGCACTCGCGTTCAGTCATGTATTCCTCGACCTTCCGCCGCACATAATCCGAGTTGGTCTCCCGATACCGGCGACGGAGATTGGGAATCACCCCTTCATAGTGGCTCATATACTCACCACGTCCACTATTTTCTGGATGTACGTATCGGACCAGAACCCGCTCCTCCCCGCTGCCGTACAGCAGCACTCGTTGCTGCGCCCGATTCAACGTCCGCCACGGCCGATCGAGTGAAATGTCGAAATGATCCGATACCGACCTCACTTGCTGCCAGCGCCAACTTGACGGCTCTGACGGCCAAGGGTCCAGAGCGCCCTCGCGCAGGCTCAACTCCGGGTTGGGCACAATCTCTTTCGGGTCCAGCTCTAATTGGACTCCCAGCCCCTGGCAGGTGGGACAAGCCCCATGCGGGCTATTAAAGCTAAATGAACGCGGCTCCAGTTCAGGCAGGCTGATACCGCAATAGACACATGCCAGTTTCTCGGAGAACAGAGTGTCCCGGGGACCGCCATCGGACGCCGACACATCGTTGACCAGCATCACCCCCTCCCCCATTTTGAGCGCCGTCTCCACCGAGTCGGTCAGCCGGCTGCGCGCGGCCGTCGCGCCTTCGCTCTCATCGTCCGGTCCGTGGTTGATCACCAACCGGTCGACCACCACCTCAATGGTGTGCATCTTGTAGCGCTCTAAATCGATAGGGTTGTCCACATCGCGGATCTCTCCATCTACCCTGACGCGAACAAAGCCAGCTTTGCGCACCTCCTCGAAGACAGTCTGATGATGCCCCTTGCGATACTTGACCAGAGGAGCCATGACCTGAATCCGGGCGCCCGGCGGCAGGCGCATCAAAGAATCAACGATCTGCTCGGCGCTCTGCTGCTCCACCTGCCGGCCGCATTCTGCGCAGTGTGGAGTGCCGGCACGTGCGTACAGCAGCCGCATATAGTCATATATCTCGGTCACTGTCCCAACCGTCGAGCGCGGGTTGCGGCTGACCCCCTTTTGATCAATGCTCACGGCCGGGCTCAACCCTTCTATCTGGTCCACATCTGGTTTTTCCAACTGGCCCAGGAATTGCCGGGCATATGCGGACAGAGATTCTACATACCGGCGTTGCCCTTCTGCGAAAATGGTATCAAACGCCAGTGAGGATTTTCCAGAGCCGGACAGCCCGGTAATAACCACCAGCATGTCGCGAGGAATCTCTACATCTATATCCTTGAGATTGTGCTCGCGCGCGCCGCGCACGATGATTCTATCCTGACCCATTGTGGGTTTCTACTTCCTCCGCAGGAATCGTTGGTCACGAGGAGAGTGTCGAAAACCAGACAACGCCACGTCCCCTCAAGAGCTCGTCTCCACAGTAGGGAAAACTCGCGCACCGATGGCGATCCAGTTTCCCACACCCTCTTATTAGAACAATTGTACCACAGTCGGAAACGAGAGACAGTCTGGGAAGCAATCAGGATTCGTGCACGCTGTCGGCAGCCCACCGCCTCACAGCATCCATGTTCTTGAGGGGCTCGGAGCTGCGCCTTACCGCCTTGACGTTTGGCAACTGAGAGAAGCGATGCAGGATGCGCGACAGTTGCCGAAGATCGGTTACCTCAACCCTGACGACGACCAACCCCAATTGGCGCTCTCTATCCGAGTGACCATACAGCTCGCAGATATTGACGTTTTCCGTCTCTAGGATCCGCGCCAGGTCATGCGTAAGGCCGCTCCGATCCACCGCAGCTACACACACACTCACCGGCCGGACAGTGCGTGGCTCTTCGGCCCAGTCGACCTCGACCAGATTCATGCGATGCCCTCGCCCGGCGGTCTGCACAATGTGGTGGCAATCCATACGGTGGACCGTGACCTGGCCTCCACGCAGCAGGTTTCCAACAACGGGATTGCCGGGGACCGGCTTGCAGGTCGCGCACAATTTCACTGGCCGTCCGGGCACGCCCCGCACGGTGACCCGGCCGTCGGGAGATAGAATGACGCCCCCCGCTGGTAGAGTCTCCAGCGCATCCCAGATGGGTTCCATGGCCAGATGAGTCGCTCTGTGCGGCATCAGATCACCGCTAGCAATCGCTACCAGAATCTGCTCCACGCTGTCATAGCCCAATCTCCGGGCGATTGCGTCCAGATCATAGTCTTCAAGCCCCATCATCCGCATCTCCCGATGCAGGGTCTCTCGTCCTACCGAGATAGCCTCGGCACTCTCAAGCCGGCGAAAGGCGCCACGAATTCTGTTCCGAGCGTACACCGTTCGCACGAACCCCAGATCCTTATCCAGCCACTCCCGCAGGGGAGACCCCCTTTTGGATCGCAGAATGCGGACTTGGTCACCGTTCCGCAGGGACGTATTGAGCGGACGCGGAACACCGTTAATGCGGGCTCCGCGGGCCTCGTCACCCACCTTGGTGTGAACCTGGTATGCAAAGTCGAGTGGCGTAGAGCCGGCCGGAAGTTCTATCAACTCCACTTGCGGTGTGAACACCTGGATCTGGTCCGTTAGCGCCTCTTGGTACGCTGCGAGGCGGTCCTTGCGATCAATGACCGCCACCACCGGTCGCAGACGGTCCATCAGCCTCTCGATCTGCTCATCCAGGCCGGCGGAATGGTCAGGGCTGTCAGCGCTCCAACGAGTCAGAATGCCATGGTGGGCGACCCGGTGCATCCGGTGCGTGCGGATGCGCACCTTGAGCCATCCCCCGGGTCCGAAAACCGTCGTGTGCAGCGATTGGTAGAGATTCTCGCGCGGATGGGCAATGTAATCATCAAAAGTCCCGGGCACCGGCTTCCACAGACGATGCACTGCACCGAGCACCCGATAACACTCCCATCGTCGATTCACCAACACCGCTATACGAATCGGGTCAGTCGACGCGGGCAGCCAACGGCCGTCCCTTTGATGCTGGTGATAGACAGAATACACTTGCTCCGGCGAAGGCTCAATCCACACCTCCAGTCCGGCCTTTGCCAGTTGGTCCTGCAAGGTCTGGCGCGCCCGCCTGAGCCTCCCGCGTTGCTGCCCACTTCGCCGCGTCATGAGAATACTGAGCTTCCGGTTGAGCACTGGCTGAAGGACATGGAGCGCCAGTGCTTCCTGTTCGCATTTTACATCCCACATCCCCAGCCGGTAGGCTAGCGGAGCATAGACAGCCAACACCTCGTGTGCTTTCTCGCGCTGCTTTTCGGGTGGAAGCGCGTCCAACGTCTGCATGTTGTGTCGGCGATCGGCCAACTTGATCAACACGACACGCACATCGTCAACCATGAAATGAAACAGCTTGTTGATGCTCTCGATGCGTATCTCGTCTTGCTGAAGCTGGCTGGTTACCTCTCTGCCGGTAGCTCGCAACCTGGTCACACCGTCCACCAGTTTGCCTACCTCTGGGCCGAATTGATTCACAATCTGGGAAACAGACAGCATGGTGTCTTCAACCACATCGTGGAGCAGCGCGGCCGAAAGAGTGTGAGCATCCAACTTGAACTTGGCCAGGAAATCGGTCGTCATCAGCGGGTGCTCAAAGAACAGCGCGTCGGCCGATTTGCGCAATGTGAG
>DAOUVM010000282.1 GCA_030667645.1 Ardenticatenales bacterium
ATGGACATGCCCGTGGAGCAGGTAGCGTGGTCGAAACGTACGCATAAAGAGCAAGAATGACTTGAAACCCACATGCGCCAGATCGGACCGGTCGTGAATGCCGCGGGGGGGCGCATGAGTTATGAGCACGTCCAGGTAGCGACCATAGTGCGCTTTGTTGATCAGCAGCCTGGGAACCATCCGTGCCAGTTTGAGAGCAATCTCGCCGTCGGTGTACATGCACTTGCCATCGGGCCGGTACCGCATGCAGCCTTCAATCCCCGCTACCAGCAGGCCCGATTGGTGAACCACCCGGCCATCCACATCCACGCATCCCTCCGCATGCTCTGCCACCCGGCCACTGCTCATGTGATAAGGGCGATCATCGTGATTGCCCCGCACGTAAAGCACCGGCACTCCGAGCATGGTGACAATGTACTCTAGATAGTAGAAGGGCAGATCGCCGCACCCGAATACTATACTCACATCCGGGAAACTGCTGCGAACAGCAGCGCTGTATATCTGCTCCTCCACACGGTCGCAGACCGCCAGCGCTTTCAGGGTCGTCACCGCACTCTGCACAGCCGGGCCATCATCAGCGCGTCGACGTACTGCCCATCCCGGAAAGAAAAGGCTCGACACACCCCCTCGGACTTGAATCCATGCTTCTCATAAAGCCGAATGGCCCGCGAGTTGTCGGTGTAGACCTCCAGTTGTATCCTGGTCAGGCCGATCCACTTCTCGGCCAGGTCAATCACCGCCGCCATCAGCGCCGAGCCGACACCCATTCCCCAATAGTCAGAGTGCACCATCATCCCAGCATGCCCCACATGCGAGCGGTGGTGTTCGTCGCGGCTCATGCCCGCGTTCCCCACCACCCGGCCGTCCACCTCTGCGACCAGCGGCCAGAAGCGGGGCGGCGTCCGCTCCCGTACTCGCTCCCGGTTCCAGTCGGCCGAGGGATAGGGTATTTGCATCGTTCCCCAGCAGACATCGGGTTGAGACCAAATCGCGTGGTATGCTTCCCAATCATCAGAGCTACCGCCCCGGATGCGAACGTCCGGTTTCGATCGCGGGGATGATTGGGGATGGCCGCTCGGCTCGGTTGATCTCGAGGCAGCGGCGTCACCGGAGAGGCGCGCCAGGATCACCTCATCCACCAACTCCCCGGCCACTCGGACATTTTCGCACAACCGTGCTTCCTCCACAAAGCCCAACGATCCAAAGAGAGCAGCCGCCGCCGGGTCCGCGGCCGGAAGGGTGACCTCCAGTCGGCGCTTGTTCCACCACTTTTCCGCCACCGCTACGGTCTCGCAAAGCAGCTTCCGGCCAGCCGTGTCCGCGAAATCGGGGTGTTGTTCCAGCACCAACGTAGCACAATGCTCCCTGCGACCCGATCCCAGTTGCAGATTCGCGCGCGCCACCACTCTTGGGCCATCCGCCAGGTGCGCCACGGCCACCAGCGGCCAGGCGCCTCTCTTGGGCTCTGCTAACTCCTCTCTGACCCAGTCCGGCCGGATGTACGGCAGCGCCCCCGGCGTGGATGTCCGGATGGCATACAGATCTTCCCAATCCCCCGCTTCCTGCCCGCGCATCTCAATCGTCTCACTCATTTCGATTTGCCATCAAGCGTCTGATCCAACTCCCGGGCCACGCCTGACCGGTTCTTTGACACGCGAGTCCGCCCAGAGCGGTCCTTGCCCTGGTCGGCAAACTCGTATCCCGGCCGGCCTCGCTATCTGCTACCCGACGGATCCGAAGCGACGAGTGATGAGTGACGAGGCGAGCATCGGGCCGTGATGCGTCCTGGCTGCAATCCGTATCCAAGGTAGCAATGCTGACACGCACGCATTCTACCAAAGTCACTCCCGGTTGCCCACCAGGGGAACTTGTGTTACCATGAGATCCACAACTCGTGCAAAATGGAAACGACGGGTGAGCATCAGCCACCTCCTCTTGTGATCAACGGCCGGTCTGCAGGCCCAGCCACCGCAGAGCACCCGAGCACTCAGCTAGGCACGTGAGTGTTGCAACTCCCGGAGAAGGGTTAGATCGGCTGCAAGTGCCTGCGGAGGTGCACATGTCGCATCAGGCCCTGTTGCACTCTGCGCCGCCGGTCGAGGGTGCGGCCGGCTCCATGTCGGCTCAGTAGGATCGATACCATGGCAAAACGAGAACCGTCGCAGTCTAGGGGGCGCTCCAGGCGGCAGTTGTGGACGCCGGATGAGCTGGAGCAGCGCGTGGCCGAGCGGACTGAAGAGTTGACCGCCGCAAACCGGGAACTGCAACGCGAAATGGCAGCGCAGGCACAGGTGCAGGCAGAGCTCCGGCAACACAAGGAATTCAACGAGGGCATCATCCAGAGCATGACTGAGGGCGTGATCGTGCAGGATGCAGAGGGAAACTTGACCTATGCAAATCCGGCCGCCGCGACCCTGCTAGGCTACGCGCTGCCTGAACTGGTCGGCTTGGCCTGGACAGTTATTGTCCCACCCGATCAGTACCCGGTTGTCCAGGCGGCCGACAAACGGCGTGCCCGCGGCGAGTCTGACCGCTACGAACTCCAGGCGCTGCACAAGAACGGCCGGCGGATCCCCATCCTTGTCAGCGGCAGTCCCCGGGTTACCGCAGAGGACAGTCGCACCGTTGGTATGTTATCTGTCTTTACTGATATTTCAGAGCTAGTGAGGGTCGAGGAGGCGTTGCGGGAGAGCGAGGAACGGTTCCGCACTCTTTTCCAGGGACTACCGGTCAGTTGTTGGACCTTTGACCAAGATGGTACCATCCTGGACTGGAACCGGGAGTGTGAAGCACAGTATGGCTGGACGGCAGAGGCAGCCATCGGCAAGACCATGTACGACTTGATGGTTCAGGATGGGAACGTGGCTGCTACGCGAGAAAACGTGATGGCAGTCTTCCAGGGACGCTCTTATCACGGACTGGAATTCGATGACCGGCGCGCCGATGGGACAATCTGCACCGTCTTGGTTAACGAGTATCCGCTCATGGACTCGGAAGGCCGAGTGATAATGGGGATGTGCGCTCCACTCGACATCACAGAGCGCAAGCGTGCCGATGCCGAACGGGAAAAACTGCTGGCGGCCGAGCGCGAGCAGCGCCTGCTGGCGGAAACGCTGCGCGAGGTGACACTGGCCCTTACGTCACAGACCAGTCACGCGGCAGCGCTGGACGAAATTCTGCGTCAGGCTCTGCGGGTGGTCCCCCACTCTGCCTCCGATATCTCTCTGCTGCAGGACGACGTTTTGCGCATCGTGCACTGGCAGGGTTATGCGGGAAATGGCTCCGAATCGCTCCCTCCAGGCATGACACAACCCCTGGCTGAATTCCCGCTGCAGACCGAGGTGATCCAGTCGCGCGCACCCCTGGTAATCCCCGATACACGCCAGGAGCCGCGGTGGATGGCGCTCGACAGGACATCCTGGATCAGGGCGCACATCGTGATGCCGATCTGCTTGCGTGACCGGGTTCTGGGTCTGCTCAGGCTGAATTCCGATACCCCGGGCGAATTCTCGGACCAAGATATCAAGCGGTTGCAGCCGCTAGTGAACGCGGCCGCCATCGCCATTGAGAACGCCCGGCTGGTTGAGGGGCTGGAAGCCGAGGTATCGGCCCGGACGGCTGAGATTCGCGCCGAGCAAGAAAAGAGCGAGACCATTCTCCGCAGTGTCAGCGATGCGATCGAACTGACGGATCTAGAACGGCGCATCCAGTACGTCAATGCAGCCTTTACCAAACTGACCGGCTACTCGGCCGAGGATGTCGTGGGGCGACACCCCAATTTCCTCATGGCCGAGAAAATGCCCGAACCAGAGTGGCAATCGCTTGTGCTCGCCCTGGCACAAGGCGAAGAATGGCAAGGTGAAACGACGATCCGTCGCCAGGACGGTCGCTCGTTCGATGCGGCCGTGACGGCCGCCCCCGTCCGGGACGCAGAAGGACAACTCGTCGGTTTTGTCTCAAGCTACCAGGACAT
>DAOUVM010000144.1 GCA_030667645.1 Ardenticatenales bacterium
AGCGAACGGCCGAGAATCGTAGAGCACAACCGGCATCTGGGTAATGAAAGCACATGTACTGGTGTACTGCGGCTAACGCATCGCGCAGCGCTTTGTCGAGTAATCCCAAGAATGCCTGGTCATGCACATCGTCGTGCAAAAGGTGTCGACCTTCTGCACGACGATGTTACGAGATCAGCTCACGTCCCTTGCCCCACGGGACTAGAGGCCCAATCCCGTGGCGACACCTTCCCCGTACGCTTTGTCAGCCCGGGTAAAGTGCTCGACCATCTTCTGCTGGATCACTTTCGGCACCGGCTTGAGGGCGCCGACGATATTGTCGATCAGGCGTCCCTGTTCGTCCGGCGGCATCAGGCGGAACAGATTTCCAGGCTGGATGTAATCGTCATCAACGCCGCGTTCCTGCTCGTAGCGATCCGCGTCTCCGGATATCTTGAGGGGCGGTTCCCGATAGGCGGGGTCTGCCTTGGGGCCGCCAAAGGTGTTCGGCTCATAGTTCACCGCCGCTCCGGCGTTGCCATCGAATCTCATTTGGCCGTCGCGCTGATAGTTGTCCACCTGGGCCCCACGCGGCCGGTTGATGGGCAAGGCTTCATAGTTGACCCCCAGGCGGTAGCGGTGGGCGTCGGCATAGGCGAAAACGCGGGCCTGGAGCATCTTGCAGGGGGAGAACGAGATGCCGGGCACCACGTTTGCGGGTGAAAAGGCCGACTGCTCTACCTCTGCGAAATAGTTCTCGGGGTTGCGGTTCAGTTCCATGACCCCGACCTCGATCAGTGGGTAATCCGCGTGAGGCCATACCTTGGTCAGGTCAAATGGGTTCCAGCGGTACGTTGCCGCCTCGACCTCGGGCATCACCTGCAGGTGGAAGGTCCACTTGGGATACTCCCCGCGTTCAATGGTTTCGAACAGCTGCCGCGTGTGGTAATCGGGGTCTTTCCCGGCAAGACGATCGGCTTCCTCCGTGGTCATGTTCTGGATGCCCTGCTGTGTCTTGAAGTGGAACTTGACCCAAAAGCGCTCGTCGTCGGCGTTGATAAAGCTGTAGGTGTGACTCCCATAGCCGTTCATGTACGGGATCCCTTTGGGTGTGCCGCGGTCCGAAAAGAGAATGGTCACCTGGTGCAGCGCTTCCGGAACCTGCGACCAAAAGTCCCACCACATGGTCTCTGATCGCAGATTCGTCTGTGGCACCCGTTTTTGAGTATGGATAAAGTCCGGGAACTTGATGGCGTCCCGGATAAAGAACACCGGGGTGTTGTTCCCGACCATGTCCCAATTGCCTTCTTCCGTGTAGAATTTGAGGGCAAATCCTCTGACGTCACGGACGGTATCGGCCGATCCTTTTTCGCCGGCCACAGTGGAAAAGCGGCCGAACATGGCGGTCTCTTTCCCGATTCTTGAGAACAGCTCGGCCTTGGTGTACGTGGTGATGTCGTTGGTCACGGTAAGGGTGCCATGCGCACCGGCCGCCTTGGCATGGACAACACGTTCTGGAATTCGTTCACGATTAAAATGCGCTAGCTTTTCTGTCAGGAAATGGTCCTGAAGCAAGGTGGGGCCGCGTTCGCCGGCAGTGAGAGAGGTTTGGTTGTCCGGAACGGGTATCCCCGCGGCGGTCGTCAATCTCTTGGAATCACTCATTTCTCTAACCTCCTATCTGGTTCCTGGATCTTTGAGCTTCATGTGTTATAGATAATGATTCTCCCCAAGGACATTGTAGGTCTGCACTCTTTATCTGTCAAGCCATTCGGCACTATTCTCAGTCTACCAAACGTTCAACGCACCCCATGTCAAGAACGGGCTGCCCATCCTTGGGGAGATTCTCTGGCAAGATCGCAGGTGCGCTGCACCTCTCCTCTTAAGGCGTTTCGCATAATCAATATTCCCGTTGATGTTCGTGGGCGCTGAGCATCAAGTCGGTGGTGCGCTGGCTCGAGCAAACATGACTCCGATGATCACACCGACCACGATGACCGCCAACCCACCCGGCGCCAGCTAGATCCGGCTCTTCCCAACAACCATTGCCTGCCTGCATTGGCAGTCGGCCCAACCTCAAGGATTCATCCATGCCGAACCAAGCCGGCCGCAACACAGCGCCAATCCATTTGGAGTTCAAGCAAATGTGCCAAAGGGGATCTGCGACATCTCATTGGGCTACTAATGATGATTGTACTCCAGAGGGGCCGAATCCCCCACGCCTGTCGCCCGCAATATCGCCAAGATCTTCAATGGGTTTGATCCGGGTGGACCCGGAAAAGAATGCTCTTCCGGCCGCCGGCCGAGTTTGCCATCGCGCGCCTGGGGGTTTATAATTGTCGTTCATATCGTGCAACGTTAGCGGCAATTTTGACCCTCTTGGGCTGAGAACATTACTTGGCTCTGGTACGTCAAGGAGTGTTATCAGTGGATTTTCAATCGTTTTCTCTCGAACCTCGCATTCAGCGCGGTGTGCAGGCGGTCGGACACACCATCCCAACCCCCATCCAGGTCCAAGCGATCCCGTTGGTGTTGAGCGGCCGGGATGTGATGGGACTGGCCCAGACCGGCACCGGCAAGACGGCAGCCTTTATGCTACCCATCCTCCAGCGCCTCCATCGAGGCCCACGACGGCGCGTTCGCGCCCTCATCGTCGCCCCAACCCGCGAGCTGGCCGAGCAGATCTACCAGGCCGGCATCGAGCTCGGCCGCTTTACCAGCGTCAAGGGGGTCACAGTATATGGCGGGGTGAGCAAGATCCCCCAGGTGAAAGCGCTAAAGCGGGGCGTCGAGATCGTCGTCGCCTGCCCCGGCCGGCTGCTCGACCTGATTGGCGACGGCGTGATCGACCTCTCGGGGGTCGAGGTGCTGGTCCTGGATGAGGCTGACCGAATGTGTGACATGGGCTTTTTGCCCGACATTCGCCGCATCCTCAAGCACCTGCCCCAAAAAAGGCAGACCCTCTTCTTTTCGGCCACCATGCCTGACGAGATCCGCAAGTTGTCCAGCTCTATCCTGCACAACCCGGCGACGATCCAGATCGGCCAGATCGCGCCGGTCGAGACCGTCTCCCACGCCCTCTACCCGGTGCATCAGAGCCAGAAGAAGCGATTCCTGCTCGCTCTGCTCTCGGGCCCGTGCACCGGCCGGACGCTGGTCTTTGCCCGCACAAAGTACCGCGCCCGCAACCTGGCTCGGGACCTGGAAAAGAGAGGTATCAACGCCATCGCGCTACAGGGCAACATGTCCCAGAATCAGCGCCAGCGGGCCATCGACGGCTTTCGCAGCGGCAAGTTCGACATCCTGGCCGCCACCGATATTGCCGCCCGCGGCATCGACGTGGCGCACATCTCGCACGTGATCAATTTCGATATGCCCGACACCGTTGACGCTTATACCCACCGCATCGGCCGCACCGGCCGGGCGGAAGCGTTGGGCGAGGCGCTGACTCTTGCCATCCAGGAGGACGACGAGATGGTGGACAAGATTGAGAAGGTGCTAGGCGAACCGATCCAGCGTCGAAGGCTGGAGGGGTTCAACTATGGGAACCTGGTTCCGGCCGAACGCTTCCAGACCGGTTCCCGGCCGGGAGCCAATGGCCGATCCAACGGCGGCCAGCAGCAGCGTCGTCGCCGACCGCAAAACCGCCGCCGGTAAGGCGCCTCGGGCTGGGAAGAGGCAGAAGCGGGGTACATGGGTTTTCAAGGAGACGGAAACCGGCGGAGAATGGATTAACCTCTCGCCTTCCCCAGGCACTTGGTGAGACAGACTCTTGATGCCAGGCGCCACAAACACTAGCACCGACATCGGGCAGGAACGCATTTCAGAAATCGAGGTGAACCTGAACCATCCCATCCATTGGAGAGAAAAAGTGAAGACGAAATGGTCAGTCTCCACTCTGCTGGTTCTTGGGGGAGCAGCAGTCTTTGTGTTTGGCAGTCCCTATTTTTCTGTTTTTCCAACGAATCGGAATCAGACGTATTACGTTGGTCTCGTGGTGTTCTTCTTCGTCCTCTCAGTCGGCCTCAAGAAAAGCCAATCCCTATCGCGCTTTTGGCCGGCCGCATACTCGCTTTTCATCGCATCGGCCGCACTGCTTTTTCTGAGTACCGGGATCCTGAACCTGCAGCGTAGCACGATGCCACCGTTGCAGAACCTGGCCGTGGACAAATTCTCACAGTTCCTGCACGTGGTGCCCGTCATCCTTGGATTGACTCTGATTGCAAAGGATGATCTCAAATCCATCTTTATACAGAGGGGCAGGCTTAAACAAGGGCTTGTTTTTGGCTTGGTCTCTTTTGCCGGTTTTGCCGCGATCGCCCTGGCAATGCCGTCGAGTTCGACCGATCGCTTTTCATCGCTTTCGGCCGCAATCCCCTGGCTGCTGCTGTTCATCTTTGCCAACGCGATCATGGAAGAGCTTTGGCTCAGAGCTATCTTTCTGAGGAAATTCGAAACCATCATTGGCAGGAATGCCGCCATTATCGTCACGGCAATGATCTTTGGCGCTTCCCACGTCAGTGCCACCTATGATTTTCCGGGCGGGGGGTTCGTGTTCGGTCTGGTGGTTTTCGGTCTGGGTCTCGTCGGCGCCTATTCGATGTTAAAGGACGACGGATTGATAGGGCCGGTCTTGTTTCACGCCGGTTATGACCTGCTCGTCATCGTTCCAGTTCTTGACTCGCTATAGGCAGACACGAGACAGCTTGTGCAGAGAAACATGAGGAGCACGAAATGGCTATTCCACCAATGGACACAGTCACTCTATATGAGATCGTTCGTAACCTCTCAGAGAGATTAAAGGCCTGTTACGTCTTTCCCGAGATTGCTGAGGAAATCTGCGAACGTTTGCATGAACACCTGGTGGATGGCGAATACGCCGATTGCGGCCAAGGCGAATCGCTCGCCTTGACCCTGACCGAACACCTGCAATCAGTCAATCATGACGAACACCTGTGGGTCAGGTGGTATCCGGAACCATTGCCAGACCACAAAGGCTCGATGCTCCAGAATCAAGAACGCTTGGTTGAATTTCGACGGAAAGCCAAACTGGACAATTATGGGCTGCACAAAGTGGAAAGGCTGCCTGGCAACGTTGGTTACATCGACATCCGTTACTTTTATCGGCCGTCCTGGGGCAGCGGCGATACCGCCACCGCCGCGATGAACTTTCTGGCAAATGTGGAAGCCTTGATCTTTGATCTCTGCAAATGCCGCGGAGGAAATCCCGGCATGGTTGCGCTGATCAGCAGCTATCTCTTTGAGGGAGAACCACTTCACTTGAACAGTCTCTACTGGCGGGAAGAGGATCTCACCCAGCAATACTGGACTCTGCCATATGTTCCCGGCAAACGGGTTGGCGACAAACCCATTTACGTGCTGACCAGCAAAGACACTTTTTCGGCCGGGGAGGAATTCGCATATAACCTACAAACCCGCCAGCGCGCCACGCTGGTCGGCGAGACTACCAATGGAGGCGCCCACCCTGGCTCTCCCTACCGTTTGCATCCGCATTTCGAGGTGTTCATCCCGCGGGGGCGTGCGATCAACCCGATCACGAGCCAGAACTGGGAGGGAATTGGCGTCGTCCCAGACATCGCAGTGTCAGGAGAGCAAGCTCTGAAAACTGCATACGGCATGGCTCTAGAGTCAGTTATCGAGGGCTCTCGCGAACCGGCCTCAGGGGCATTCAGCCTGCTGTCAGAGGCGCAAACGGCTCTGAAGGATATCAAAGAATACGGCACAGCAGGACGGAACTGAATCTGTCGACGCATCCAAAGAACGGATCGCACTGATGATCAGCATCATTCTGTTTGCCGCCTGCGGCGATGCGCATCCCGCCGCCAGACATCCCCATCCCGACCCCCACACCGCAGGGAAGAGGGAATGCCACCCGTACGCTGCTCACCTGTGACGACTTGAGGCTTCGACGCCACCTGCCTGGGGGTACAAGCCGCCCTCACCGCCCCCCAACATGCCTTCGACGGCCGTCTAGAGCTGCCAGGCAGAGACAGCACCGGCGAGATGACCATCCTCCATGGCTGCGCCGGCGTCGCGCTGGGAGAATCCCGCTTCCCCGAGATCGAATCGGTTCGTGCGGTGCGAGGGACAGAGTCTGGCCCGGCAGCAGACGAATGGCATGATGGTTGGCGAG
Organism: Ardenticatenales bacterium; assembly: GCA_030667645.1. Taxonomy (GTDB): domain Bacteria; phylum Chloroflexota; class Anaerolineae; order Promineifilales; family UBA4811; genus GLR113. Next base: position 6,134 of record DAOUVM010000144.1, read on the forward strand.
CTCCGTTCGATCGTGCCCGCAGTGGTGGCTCGGTGTCCCATGCGGGATCGGCAAAACTCCATTTCAAGCTGAACCAATACAGGCTTGGAGCGCCTGGGCTGCTGTGCGGATCGCATCACCCGCAGGCGACGGATTTGGAGCCACTCCTGACCAGTCAATCTCTCCCAGCAAATGCCGGCGGCCGCGAGTTGGCGGGTCGGGAGCATGCATTGTTAGGCGGCCTTGTTTTCTAGCATAGAGTATGCATGTCATCGGTAGGCGCATCCTTCGGCCAGCGATAGGCGTCAACAGGAGACGTGCATCCTCTTGCCCAGACCTCCACTACGGCGTGTATCCTCTCAGCACCAACGGCAGATACACCCGTTGATTGAGCAGCCGGCTACCCCGACGGTACACACCGCCGGATCTGATCTCGTCCTGACCGGCATTGACATCCGCGGCCGCTACCGCCTGTGATGGGGACGATACCACACCTCCGGAAATGC